>JAQUIZ010000154.1 GCA_028683355.1 Fermentimonas sp. | reverse complement strand
ATCTCTGGAATTTTATTAAACAAATGACCCTGAAATGACCCGATCGTTTTTTCAGGGTTTTTTATCATTATTAATTAATTAAAATGATGAGACAACTTAATGCAGTAATCACAGGTATTGCTGCAAGTGTGCCGGACTATATTCTCACTAATGAAGAGCTGTCCACAATGGTTGATACTACAGATGAGTGGATTACCACCAGGGTGGGTATTAAAGAGAGACGTATTTTGAAGGGAGAGGAGCAGGGAATTTCAGTTTTAGGAACAGAAGCAGTAGAAGATCTCCTTAGAAAGACAGGTGCAAAGCCCGAAGATATTGATGCTGTTGTATTTGCCACTTCCACACCAGATCATATATTCCCATCAGCAGCATCAATCGTTGCAGAAAACTGCGGGATAAAAAATGCTTTCTGCTTTGATATGGAAGTAGCATGCTCAGGATTTATATATGGCCTGGAAATTTGCAACGGTCTGATTAAGACAGGCAAATATAAAAAAATTATCCTACTGGCAGGTGATAAAATGTCTTCGATTACAAATTATAATGATCGCACTACCTGTCCACTCTTCGGGGATGCTGCAGGAGCGGTTTTAATTGAGCCTACAGAAGAGAATCTTGGTATTATTGATGCAGAGTTGCATTCCGATGGGGTAGGTTATAAGCCCTTGCAAATGAAAGCCGGGGGAAGTAAATACCCGGCAACCGAAGATACAGTAAAGAACTTAGAGCATACGGTTTATCAGGATGGAAAAGTTGTATATAAATATGCAGTTTCGAAGATGTCTGAAGTTTCAGAATCAATAATGAAGCGCAACAATCTGCAAGCTGCCGATGTTGACTGGTTAGTGCCTCATCAGGCAAATTTGCGAATTATTGATGCAGCAGTTGAGCGTACAGGTTTATCCCGTGATAAAGTAATGGTGAATATTGAGAGATACGGTAATACCAGCGCAGGAACGATACCCCTTTGTCTATGGGAATGGGAACCAAAACTCAGGAAGGGTGATAATATAATACTTACAGCTTTCGGAGCTGGTTTTTCGTGGGGGAGTGTTTATTTAAAATGGGGATACGATGGTGCATAAATCCGGGTTCGTAAATATAGTGGGTAATCCCAATGTTGGAAAATCAACCTTAATGAACAGGCTGGTTGGGGAGAAAATTTCCATAATTACCAATAAATCACAAACAACACGTCACAGGATTATCGGGATTGTGAATACTCCCGAATATCAGATTGTTTACTCAGATACACCCGGGGTACTGCAACCCAATTATAAACTACAGGAGCAGATGCTCAGCTTTTCGCTTTCTGCACTGCAGGATGCAGATGTTTTACTGTACGTTACAGATGTAGTTGAGAAGATTGACAAGAACGATAGGTTTTTGAGCAAAGTGCAACAGCTTGATCTGCCTGTTCTTCTGCTAATAAATAAAATTGACCAGACAAATCAGGAGGCTCTGGAAAAATTTGTTGACACCTGGCATGAATTGTTGCCCAAGGCAGAGATATATCCTATTTCAGCCTTAAACAATTTCAGTATTGATATACTGCAGAAAAGGATTCTGGAACTTTTACCCGAATCGCCTCCCTATTTTGAGAAAGATGCTTTGACTGATAAGCCGGCACGTTTTTTTGTGACTGAAATAATACGTGAAAAAGCTCTTCAGATTTATCAGAAAGAGATTCCATATTCAATGGAAGTGGTTGTTGAGGAGTTTAAGGAGGAGAAAGATATAATCAGAATAAGGGCAATAATTCTGATGGAGAGAGATACTCAGAAAGGTATAATAATCGGTCACAAAGGAGAGGCTATCAAAAAGTTAGGAACACTGGCACGCAAGGACATTGAACTGTTTTTTGAGAAGAAAATTTACCTGCAATTATATGTGAAAGTCGAGAAAGACTGGCGTGACAGAGATAATATGTTAAAACAATTTGGTTATAAGCTCGATTGATATCATCCTGCGCAAAGTTATTGATTCATTATCAAACAAAACAAAATTATGAAAAATTTAGTAGCAATTGTTGGTCGTCCCAATGTAGGTAAATCCACACTTTTTAACCGATTGACTCAGACTCGTCAGGCAATTGTGACAGAAATTGAAGGTACCACCCGTGATCGCCAGTATGGTAAGGTCAGCTGGAATGGTCGTGAATTCTCATTAGTCGATACAGGCGGATGGGTTGTAAACTCCGAAGATGTAATGGAGGATGAAATCAACAAGCAGGTAGTAGTAGCAATAGAAGAGGCTGATGTCATACTTTTTGTTGTAGATGTAATGCATGGTTTAACAGACCTGGATACCGGAGTTGCCCAGATCCTTAGAAAATCAGGCAAGCCCGTTGTAATAGTAGCCAATAAATCAGATAACTTTGAAATCGGTCATCAGTCAGCTGAATTCTATTCACTAGGACTTGGAGATCCTTATAGTGTGTCGAGTATAAATGGTTCAGGTACAGGCGACTTGCTTGATCATGTGGTGACACTCTTTACAAAAGAAAGTGAAGAGGAAAAGCTTGAGGATATTCCCAGAATTGCTATAGTAGGCAGACCAAATGCAGGAAAATCGTCGATAGTAAATTCGCTTCTCGGAGAAGACAGAAGTATTGTAACTGATATTGCAGGTACAACACGCGATTCAATTAATCACAGATATAACAGGTTCGGGATGGACTTTTATCTGATAGATACCGCCGGGATACGAAAGAAAGGGAAAGTCAGCGAAGATTTGGAGTATTTTTCTGTTTTACGTTCAATCAGAGTGATAGAAAACTCAGATGTATGTATTCTGATGATTGACGCTACAAGAGGTATAGAGAGTCAGGATATGAACATCTTCACATTGATTCAGAAGAACAGGAATGGTCTGGTTGTTTTTGTCAATAAATGGGATTTGGTAGAAGACAAGAATAACGTTACTGTAAAAACATTTGAGTACGCTATTCGCCAGCGACTTGCCCCCTTTACAGATTTCCCGATTGTATTTGGTTCAGCAACAACAAAACAGAGGATTTTAAAAGTGATGGATCTGGCAAAAGAGGTTTACAATAATAAGAAGCGAAGAATTCCAACTCATAAGTTAAACGAAATAATGCTTCCTATTATTGAGAATACACCGCCGCCTTCAAATAAAGGTAAATTTGTTAAAGTTAAATATATTACACAACTGCATAATACAAGTGTACCCTCGTTTGTATTCTTCTGTAATCTTCCGCAATGGGTTAAAGAACCCTATCGCAGGTTTGTAGAAAACAGGATGCGGGAGAACTGGAATTTTAGTGGAACTCCCATCAATATCTTCTTCAGGGAAAAATAAATGTTGTAATACGATGAATTAACAAAAATAATGCGTTAATTTGTATTACTTTTGATATTTAGAAAGATTGTAAAATCTGCTATTGTATCATAAAAAAAGGTAATTTGAAATGCATATTTCCGGCTAGCAGGCCGAGTAAAACGAAGGAACAGGGATGAATACTACAAACAATCTAGAGAACGAAAAACTAACGGTTAACGAAGTAGAATCTGATAATAACCTACAGTCTGAGCCGACAGAACAGGAAACTTCTTCAACTGAATCTCAATCGGTTATAGAGCCGGAGCATGAAAAAGAGATTGATCATGAAAAAGAGATCGATTATGATCTTGAAGATGCTCATATTGAGGATGAATCAGAATCAGAAGATGACGATATAAACGAAGAGACTGTTTCTGAAGAATCGGGCACTGTGCTGCTTGATATAGAAGAGATAATTAAGCATCTTCGTGATCTGTTGGAAAAGGCTGCTCTTAAACGTAAACATGTTGAGGAGTATAAGAATCAGTTTTACCGTTCACTACGAAATGAGATTGAAGCGCAGAAGCAGTTGTTCCTTACCGGAGGAGGTGAAGAGATTGACTTTGTAGCAGCTGAGCCTGAAATTTACACTGAGGGAAAAGAGCTTCTTCAGAAAATTAAAGAGAAGCGTGCTGAGCTTGTTGCAAAAGAGGATGCTCAGAAAGAAAAGAATGTTGCCAGAAAGCTTTCAATAATAAATCAGATTAAACTACTGACTGAAACGCAGGGCCATGAGGATTTCAATAAGACCTATCAGGAATTTAAGTCGCTCCAGCAGGAATGGAACGAGATAAAACTTATTCCACAGTCGAAAGTAAACGAGTTATGGAAATCATATCAGCGTTATGTTGAAAAATTCTATGACCTGGTCAGGATCAATAATGAATTCAGAGAGTATGACTTCAAGAAGAATCTCGAATTGAAAACTGATCTTTGTGAAGCTGCAGAGCGATTGGACGAAGAGACAGATGTGATCTCTGCTTTTCACCAGCTTCAAAATCTTCATCAGGAGTGGAGGGAAACAGGACCGGTTTCAAGAAAAGATCGTGAAGATATCTGGAACAGGTTTAAAGCGGCATCAACGACAATCAATAAAAAATATCAGGCTCATTTTGAAGAGCTGAGAGGAAAAGAAGATGAGAATCTTGAGCTAAAGACTGCTATTTGTGAGAAGCTGGAGTCTATAGATTACTCTAAAATAAAAACCATAAAAGATTGGAACAGAAGCGTTAAAGATGTGCTTGAACTACAAACACAATGGCGCAAGATTGGCTATGTACCCAGAAAATGGAATACAAAAATATACAAACGTTATCGTGCTGCCTGCGATCTGTTCTTTAAAAATAAAAATGATTACTATAAATCTCTTCGAGGAGAGATGGAGGATAATCTTAAGAGAAAAACAGAGTTGTGTGAACGTGCCGAGACTTTAAAAGATAGTACCGACTGGAAGAAAACAACTCAGGAAATGATTGATATCCAAAAGGAATGGAAATCCATCGGAATAGTTCCACGCAAATATGTAGACAGCATTTGGAAACGTTTTATCGGTGCATGTGATTATTTCTTTGAACAGAAGAAACTTAATACATCTTCACGTTATGATGAAGAGTCCAGAAATCTGGAAGCAAAGAGGGCAGTTGTGCAGACTATAAAAGATATGGATAAAACTCTCGACGCAGATAAGTCATTATCTAAACTGCGAGAGTTGATGGATCAATGGTATACTATTGGTCATGTGCCATATAAACTTAAAGATGTTACTTATCGTGAATTTTACGATGCTACTGAAGAGCAGTTTGACAGACTGAATATCGATAAGGCCGAGCGTAAGCTGGAAAGCTTTAAGACAAATATCTCTGATATGGCCAAATCCGGTAACGCCAAGAATCAGCTCTATTATGAACGCGAGAAGCTGATGCGTCAGTATGACCGGATGAAGAATGAACTGCAGACTTACGAAAATAATATCGGATTCTTATCAGTTTCGTCTAAAAAAGGTAACCATCTGCTGGATGACATGAATCAGAAAGTTGAAAAGATTAAGTCGGAGCTTCAGCTCATAATACGAAAAATTGAAGCAATAGATAAAGAGTTGTAGTATAATTTAATACAACATACAGAAAAGCGAACGGAATCCCCGTTCGCTTTTTTTTTGA
>JAQUIZ010000153.1 GCA_028683355.1 Fermentimonas sp. | reverse complement strand
CCTCCAATTTGATGACCTTACATTGTATAATATAGATATGCAGAGGGTTGTGGAACCTGGCGAATTTACGGTAATGATAGGTGCTTCCTCCAATGACATAAAGCTGAAAGGAAGTTTTGTTATAGAGGATCATTAGTGGGCACTTTAAATTAAAAAACGATCTTTGAAATTATTGTATATCGCATAGTTAGGCATCCTTTTGGGGCGTGACGATTTGAATTGAAAACTTGTTTTTAGCTTTGTCCAAAAGCAAGAAACAATGAACCAAGGGAAATATATCTTCGCTCAACATACAGATTTTCTATCTCGTCGAGTCTTTGACACTATTGTCACAAAGTACGAAGGAAATAAGAAAATCAGAATATTTACTTCTTGTAATCAGATGCTTTGTATGATCAATTAGTTATGATGGGAAGAGCTGGAAAACTGCAGAGAAGTCTGAATTCGGTAATCTTATTAATGATCCTACGCCACGAATATATTATTTCCTGCATCCTGTAAGCACACGATATATACGTGTTTTAGTTACAGGAATTGCAGGAAATGAGAAATATGTTACGATTAGTGAGTTAGATTTTTACCATTAATTGTGATATTTTCCAACTTTAGATTCTTGATGAATCCCGTGGGTATTTTATCATTCTTTGTTTTGATATTAAGATTCTCGAGAGTAAAATCAGATAAGATGTATTGATCTGATTCGCTGACATCAAAGAATACGTTGCATTCAAGGTCGATATTTCGCATTGTCACATTGCTGGAGTAGGATAGAGGTATCTCTTTTTGTCCCTTGAGATCGAAGAACTGCGTCCATGGCTTAATGTATAGAAAGCTATTGGCATTGCCAGTGATATCCTCTACCGTGATATATTCGTAGTTCTGTGGCGTATCGGGTCGCATTTTCAGCCAGAGAAGTCGAACAGCCTGATCCACATGTAAACGGCGTACAATAACATTTCTGTTGTGAAGAGATTCGCTTCCGCAGGTGAGTACTCCATGACAGAAACCGAAATTGCAGTCTTCGATAATAATGTTACTGTTTCCTCCATTATTCGGGTCTTTGTCGGCAAGCGGACCTTTTCCGCCTTTTAATGCAATTGCATCATCATTAACCGAAATAGAGCAGTTGGTAATATGCACATTAGTGCAAACATCTATATCTACTGCATCTGAGCTGGGTGCTTTAACCGGCTCCTTTGGAGCGAAAATAGTAAGATCGGACAGCCTCACATTCTCACACTTGTAGATATGAGTGGTCCAGAATGGAGAGTTGATAAGACTTACCCCGTTGATATGTACATTTTTACTGTTAGAAATAAAAACCAGTCGCGGTCTCATCTCATCCAGATTTGTACAGTTGGGATTAAACCTTCTGCGCAACCAGAACGACTTCCAGTAACGCAGGCCGTTACCGTTGATAGTGCCATCTCCTGAAATGGTGAATCCGTCCAGTCCGTCTGCATTAATAAATGCTGCAAAATAATCGATACTTTGTCCCTCAATCCTTGTTGGCAGTATCGGAAAATTACTAATATCGTCGCTTCCTTTAAGCACTGCATCCTTTTCAAGATGAAGATGTGTGTCTTGTTTGAAAAACAATGCTCCGCTCAAGTAAACTCCTTGTGGTACATAAACTACCCCGCCACCGTTTTCATGAGCTTTATCGATTACAGCCTGAATCTTTTCGGTTTGTAAAACTGTACTGTCGTTAACCACACCGTAATCAGTAATTTTATAGATCTTTCCAAGATTATTGATATTTACCTTTTCATAGTTGTTGAACCATTCAGGTATTTGTGTCCCGTCGGGGAACTTATCACCTGCAAAAATTGGGATACACAATAAAGATACTATCCAA
Source organism: Fermentimonas sp. (assembly GCA_028683355.1). Classification (GTDB taxonomy): domain Bacteria; phylum Bacteroidota; class Bacteroidia; order Bacteroidales; family Dysgonomonadaceae; genus Proteiniphilum. Next base: position 3,683 of record JAQUIZ010000153.1, on the reverse strand, counting down.
AAAAAGGTGATTCTCAAGTTTCTGCTTCTCATATTCATTTTGTTGTTAAAAAATCAATTGATTTAAATTCTACTTATTCAATTCCAGGCATCCCATAATAAAAGGGCCTGTTGCCTTAGCATCATTATCTCTTACTTTTTCACTTATGTAATATTCAAAACTTCCGTCCCTGTAAGGATTACCGCCCAGTCCCCCGACTGAATTACATTGCGTTAGAGTAAGCGTGCCATCCTCATTTACTACTATAAGTTCTTTCATAAGTCCATCGTAGGCTTTTTCGGCAATGGCTCGATATTTTGTATCAATATACCCTTTGTTTACAGCTTTTGCTATTGAGTACATAAACATGGAAGAGACAGATGCTTCGAGGTAGTTGCCATCTCTGCCCCCCTGATCGAGAATCTGATACCACAAACCTGTTTTATCCTGATAACGGGGCAAGGTATCTGCCAGTCCCTGAATCATTTTAATAAGCTCCGGTCGCTGTGGATGATCAGCGGGGATAAAGTCAAGTACATCAACCAACGCCATAAACCACCAACCGATGCTGCGTCCCCAGAAGTTTGGCGATTGTCCGGTCTCCTTATTTGCCCAAAGTTGATTTTTGCTTTCATCCCATGCATGATAATATAATCCTGTTGCTTTATCATAAGTATGTTTAGCACAGACAATGAATTGGTTCATTACATCATCAATCAGTTCAGGTTGATTAAACGTAACTGCATATTGTGCCAGGAATGGCGAGCCCATATACAAGCCATCAAGCCATATCTGATGCTGATAGATAAGTTTGTGCCAGAAAGCCCCTTCGTGAGTACGGGGATGGTTTTTCATCTGGTTTACCAAACGATCCATAGCAAGTTTATATTTCTCGTTTCCTGTTTCGCGATACACATCAAACAACACCTTACCGGAGTTGATATAGTCTATATTGTAAGTCTCCACCTTGTACAGATGTATTTCGCCCTCGTTGTTTATTAGAGTATCAGCCCATTGCACAACATAGTTGAGATATTTATCATCACCCGTCTTTTTCCATACTTTGAGCATGGCAAGAGTTCCCACACCTTGCGAGTATCCAAAATAGAGACGCTTACCGTGATCGAGCTGCCATGCTTCAGGAGAACGCTTCATTTCGGAATTGGCAAATTTAATTGCCGTACTTTGAGCTGATATAGCCTGATTAAATATAAGTGCTGTTACAGCTAAGAATAATATTTTCTTCATTTATGATATTTTTTTAAGTGAAAAAATGTGCGATATTCAATTCATCTTGCAAGGGTTACTGACATTAATCCTATTATTACCTCGTTTGCAATTGATATGACCTGCAAGCTTTCCAGTTCTTTTGTTTTATCCAGCGGGATATCCAGTATAACACCTGCACCACCATCTATTGATCTGCCATACACCTCATTTTGTGGAATTTCATCTTCAAAAGTGCGACTAACCTTTCCGCTCTTTAGAGCAACACGATAGGGTCGGGGATATTTTGACTGAAATGCGTGTCCGTCAATATAAAAATCCTGTTCTATAGGCATCCATGTTTCAGGATTAACCAGTTTCAATATCGATTCAGTTCCATCTTTATACTTCACTATTACCACACCATTAATAACATGAACCTGCATATGGTTCGTGGTTCCCGCCATCAGCAGGTAAGCATGAGAAGAATTCCCTTCCAGTGGGATATCAATTTCTGTTGGATAGTTATCCCATAGTGAGGTGAACGCAATATTGTTACTATTATCAGAAGGAGTACGGAAAGGTATGCCCAATGGAGTATTAAATATTCCTTTTTGGCTTTTACTTCTGATACCGGAGTCATCTATTTCAGCAGTAAGATCAGGGTGACACCACTCTCCAATTCCCTGTTTTGGTATCTGCAGGGTTGTGTAGGGTGAGCGGGGTGAAAGATAATCAACCTTGAATATCTGATTTACAGATGTATTAAGATACTTATCGATGTTTATGGTTTCGTAATCTGTATTGTTGTTGTTTAAGTTCCAGTTGATGATCTCACCTGAAAATATTATCGAATTGTTACTTGCCAACTCAATCATATTTGTGCCTAACCACACATTTTTGCCGGATACATTAATAGAATTTGTCTTTCCGTTTGCAGGGATCGTTATAGAGCTTTCAACAATTGATCCGTTTAATATTACGTCCGCAGTAACAGAAGAATTGCTGTTGTTTACTATTGAAAAGCTGAGTGATGAGTCTTCCTGATTATAATCAATGCTCAGTGGCTCAATCACATTCACTTCAACAGCTTTCCACCAAACCAGATCACCCTGTTCGGTTTTTACAAAAAGAGTACGGTTGCCCGTTTCACCATTTACTGTTCCTGATAATGTGTTTCCGGAAACTGTAACATTCTTTAGTACCTGCTGAGGATCATAGAGTTCTTCAACCTTACTGCTTAAATTAATTAAAACACTACTGTTTTTGCCAACAGTTATTTCTTCTGTATCATTATTTATTTTGCTCCCTTTCCACACGATTGTAGCCTTATAGTCGGTTGCAGGCTTACAATTTATCCTAATAACCGGAACGCCAACAGACTCTTCAATCTGCCAATCAGCATTCTCACCGTTAACCACTATACTGTTAATTTGATCGTAAGGAGCTTTAAGAACAAGACTGAGAGCCAGTTCCTTCTCAAACGATGTTTTTAGAGTGTACTTATCAGTTTTACCATCCCTCTTGAAATCGAATAGAATATCTGATGTTTCGATTGAAGCAAAATCCCATTCAGCCGGGAATCCGGGACGAACAACCAACTTGTTGTTCATAGCATCGGGCACTATACCATATAATCCCTGAACAAGCGTACGTGAATATACACCAACAGGATCGCCAAAGTCGCGATAACACTCACCCCTTGCAGCATCGTAAAAACTTATCTGACCGATATTGCCGGGACTTGATCCAAGGTACATACCATCCAGTATATTGCTCTTGAACAGTTTGAAACCTTCCTCGTTTCTCCCCGCCTGCCAGTAGGCCAGACTTGTGTGTGCTACTTCTGCAAAAGCCACATTATTAACTGACCATGAGTATGGCAGCCAGTTTGTTGTGGAGATTGTTTGATAATTATCATCCTTCAATCCTTTTGCTATTACCGGAATATGTGGAATCTCATTATCGATATACCTTGTTGCCTGATAGGCCTGAAACGGAGTATGTATGTCAGAGTCGATTGCATGATAAACCGTCCACACACCCGGGTTAGTATGAATCATTTTATTGCCCATAAAATCTTTATACTCAGCCCACCATCCTTTTTCAGGGAGCCACAGGGTAGAATTTACAGCATTTAATATTTTTTCTGCTTCCATTCTGTAAGGTTCCGGATTCTCACCTATCTTCTCAGCTATCTCGGCAGCCATTTTGTTTGCCCTGTAATTATACGCAGATGAGTAGGTTACAAATCCACTGTTGTACTGAAGTGCATCACTCGCCCAGATACAGGCATAAGCATCATAAAGACCGTCGTTGTTAGGGTCAAAATTCCTTTTCTCCCATGCAAGGTGTCTTTTTAGTACCGGCCACATCTCTTTAACATAATCCATATCACCTGTCCAGTTGAAATGCCAGAGCAGTTCATCAATATAGACAAGATTCATATCGTAATGATGCATCTGAGAGGTGTTTCGAGGGTTACGGCATATATATCC
>JAQUIZ010000036.1:8403-23232 GCA_028683355.1 Fermentimonas sp. | reverse complement strand
AAGAGGCTTTTGATGTAGCTGACGTATGTAATTCTATCTCTGATAAATTGATCTTCAGACATCCTCATGTATTCGGAGACAAAAAGATTGATTCTGCAAGCAAGGTTGAACAGTCTTGGGAACAGATTAAACTTAAGGAAAAGGGAGGTAATAAAACTGTACTGGAGGGCGTGCCGGCGGCATTGCCCTCTCTTGTAAAAGCCTACCGGATACAGGACAAAGCACGCAACTCGGGATTCGACTGGCAAAAACGTCAGGATGTATGGGATAAGGTGAAAGAGGAAATGCTTGAACTTAAGGCTGAGATTGAAAGAATGGATGCAGATAAAACCGAAGCAGAGTTCGGTGATTTAATATTCAGCATCATCAATGCAGCACGTCTTTACAAAGTGAATCCGGACAATGCACTGGAACGTACTAATCAAAAGTTTATTTACCGTTTTAACTACATGGAGAAAAGGGTAAAGGAGCAGGGTAAGTTATTGAATCAACTTACACTTGAAGAGCTGGAAGAGATCTGGCAGGAAGCAAAGCTAACAGAGAGAAAGTAGCCCTGCACATAGCTTATCTACTTTCCTACTCTCCAGCGATTAAGTATAGATTTGCGTTTCGGGAATATGCCATTCTGCTTAGTACGAACATCTTCAATTACGTAAAAACTATTCTTGTCGAAGCTGTTAATTGTCGTCTCAAGGGCTTTCAACTCTTTCCTGTCAACAACAGTTTCAATGATGTCAACCTCATTTGTAGAACCTTTACCATGTGTTACTGTAGCTCCGAAATTCAATTTATTCAGTGCCTGTATTAACACATTACCATCCTTTTGAGTATATATTCTGCAAAGAACTATACCGTATGCTATTCTGTTTTCCAGTAAAATGCCAACATAGTTTCCGGTAGCATAACCGGCTGCGTATGAAAGATATGAGACTAAGTCATTTGCTCGTGAGAGAATCTGTGAAATTACCACTACCCATATAAAGACCTCCACAAATCCTATTATCGGAGCTTTATATTTCTCACCTTTAGAAACAAATATAATACGCAGGGTGCCTAAAGAAACGTCAATTACTCGGCCAAAAAATATAATAACCGGTAGCAACCAGGGGTAAACATCTAAAAAATCAAACATAGAGTATATAATGAATAAATATTAGCTAATAGTTAATTTGTTCTCGGTTATTCTTTTAAGGTAATTGATGAAATTATAAATATCTTCATCTGTTGTATCCCATGAGCACACCAAACGCATTTCGTTGCGGCTTTCATCCCAGTCATAGAAAAAATAACGCTCACGCAGTTTGTCTGTAATTTCTTTGGGAAGGATAAAAAACAGTGCGTTAGACTCAACGAGCTGTGTAATCTCCACTCCTTTGATCTGAACCATCTCGGAATACAGCTTTTGCGCTGCTTTATTAGACTTTGCTGCATTTATCATCCAGATATTCTCATTCAGATAAGGAATAAACTGAGCAGAAATATACCTCATCTTTGAGTAAAGCTGTGTAGTTTGCTTTCTGTAATATTTAATATTCTCGGAGAGCTCTTTACGCAGAGGAATTAATGCTTCGCCAAACATTAATCCGTTTTTTGTACCACCAAGTGTAAATATATCAACGCCACAGTCAACAGTCATCTCTTTGAGACTTACATTAAAAAAAGCGCATGCATTTGCTATTCGTGTACCGTCAACAAACAGATACATATCATGTTTATGTGCCAAATGAGCTAATGCTTTTATCTCTCCGGTTGTGTATGCCGTACCGAGTTCTGTTGTTTGGGAAATTGCTATAACTTTGGGCTGTGAATGGTGTTCAAAGCCGAAACCATGCAGGTGAGGCTTAATAAGCTCAGGAGTAAGCTTGCCGTCAGGAGTTGATATCTCTTTAAGAGAAGCACCGGTCATTTTCACTGGCGCTCCGCATTCATCTACGGCTATATGTGCAGTAGCAGCACAAATTATGGAATGAAAAGGTAAAGTGCAAGCCTGAAGTGCAACAACATTAGCACCTGTACCGTTGAACATAAAATATGAATCTATTTCTTGATTCCCCAGTAGCTCACTAATCAGACCTCCGGCTTCTTCTGTCCATTTATCATCACCATAAGCAATTGTGTGATCGATGTTTGCTTCTAATAGAGCCTGCATTATTCGGGGATGCACTCCCGAATTATTATCACTGCCAAAACTTCGCATTTAAGTAACTTTTTAAGTACAAAGATACTTAAATTCGGAATACTTTGTCAGGGCTGTTTGAATTATTAGTCACAAATGAGAATTCTCTATTTATTGAAATAATCTTATTGATGTTCTTTATACTGAAAACTCTACCGGATTGAATATCCTTTATCCTAAATTTGCAAGAAGAAATTTTCTTATATCTTCAGGTTTCTCACCTTTCCTTTTCGCATAATCTTCCATCTGAGCTTCATCAATCTCACCGATACCAAAATATTTTGATTGAGGATGAGCAAATAGCAGTCCGCTTACCGAAGCATTAGGATACATTACACCATTCTCTGTTAAAGTAATACCTATCTCTTCAGAAGATAGCATGTCGTGCAGGATAAAATTGGTTGTCTGATCGGGGATTGATGGATAACCAACTGCAGGACGAATGCCCTGAAACTTTACAGCGAGCATTTCTTCTACAGTCAGATTCTCTTCCGAAGCGTAGCCCCAGTATTCACGGCGTACTTTTGCATGCAGCCACTCTGTTGCAGCTTCGGCTAATCTGTCGAGCAGCGACTTCATCAGCAGACCATTATATTCATCACCCTCTGCACTGTACTTTTCCAGTTGATCGTCAGCCCCACTCCCTGCGGTTACGGCAAATGCTCCTACATAATCTTTTTTCCCGGATGCAAGTGGTGCAGTAAAATCACTCAGGCAATAATATTCGTTCTTTTTGGACTTTTTCTGCTGACGAAGGAAAGGAAATGCGGTGTAATTTGTACCTGTATCATTCTTTATAAAAACTGTATCATTCTCACTATAGGCTTCATAGATTCCGTAAACGGCTCTGATATAATCCACATCCTCTGACACAAATTTATTCAACATCTCAACTGCATCGTCATATAGCTTGATTGCCACTCTGCCTTTTTCACGATCATCTTCTCTAAAACCTTCCAGCCATAAAGCTCTCTCAGCATCACTTTTTCCAATTCTGGTAATTGTATGAAAACGAGCTGATAAATTCCATGCAGGAAACAAGAACTTCCAATCCATCCAGGGTATGATTTCTGAGACCTTTATTTTATCCAGTTTTATGCGACCTATTTGGTTAGGTTTGAAAGACTCAAATGAGTCCCAGTCGATTCTATAAGCATTCTCACGCGCCTCCTCAATACTAACCAATTCTACTTCCTTCTGGGAATAATTTTCCCTGAGGCGCTCATACTCCTCTTTTACCTTTTCAATATACTCTGCCCTGTTCTCTTTATTCATCAGATTAGCTACAGCAGAGGGAGCCTGTGAAGCATCCTTCACGTAAACCACCGGTCCGTTATTATATTTCGGTTCAATCTTTAGAGCAGTATGTAATTTAGAAGTTGTTGCACCACCAATAAGCAGTGGGATATTAAGCCCCGCTTTTTGCATCTCTTCAGCCACAACACCCATTTCGCTCAGTGAGGGAGTAATCAATCCGCTTAACCCTACAATATCCGGTCGCTCTTTGATGACCGTCTCAATAATTTTCTCCGGAGGAACCATCACTCCAAGGTCAATAATATCATAGTTATTACATGATAATACGATTGAAACGATATTTTTCCCAATATCATGTACATCACCTTTTACTGTCGCCAATAAAATCTTTCCTGCTTTATTAGATTCTTCAGATGATTTTTCCGCTTCAAGGGCAGGTTGTAAAATAGAAACCGCCTTTTTCATAGCCCGTGCAGCTTTAACAACCTGAGGAAGGAACATTTTACCCGCACCAAACAGGTCACCTACACGATTCATACCCTCCATCAACGGTTGATCAATAATATCCACCGCACGCGGGTATTTATCAAGAGCTTCAGCAAGATCCTCTTCCATGTGATCGCTGATGCCCTTCATAAGCGCATAACTTAATCTTTCATTAAGCGCATAACTACGCCACTCTTCAGCCTTTGTTTGTTCAGACTCCGGTGTTTTATCTTTTTTAATCTTCTCGGCGTAAGCCATCAACCGTTCGGTAGCATCATCATTCCTATTGAAAATAACATCCTCCACGAGTACCTTCTCTTCTGCAGGAATATCCTCATAAATAACAGATTGTGCCGGATTCACAATACCCATGTCGAGACCTGCATTTATAGCATGATAAAGAAATGCCGAATGCATAATCTCACGTATATAATCATTACCCCTGAATGAAAAAGAAAGATTGCTCACTCCACCGCTAACCTTTGCATGCGGAAGGTTTTCTTTAATCCATGAAACTGACTCTATATAATCAACAGCATAGTTTCTATGTTCATCCATTCCCGTGGCAATTGCCAGGATATTAGGGTCAAAGATGATATCCTTAGGATCAAAACCGCTATCTGTGAGTAAATTGTAAGCACGCCCGCAAATTTCAATACGCCGCTCATAACTGGCGGCCTGACCTGTTTCATCAAAAGCCATTACAACAACTGCGGCGCCATAGATCTGTGCAAGCTTTGCCTGTTTAAGAAAGTCTTCCTCCCCATTTTTTAAAGAGATTGAATTCAGAATTGGCTTACCCTGCACACATTTCAAACCTGCTTCAAGAACATTCCAGTCAGAAGAGTCAATCATAACCGGCACTCTTGAAACATCAGGATCAGAAGCAAGCATATTAAGGAAATTGGTCATCTCCTGAGGACCATCCAAAAGTCCCTCATCCATATTGATATCAATCACCTGAGCTCCATCCTCAACTTGCTTGCGTGCAATATCAAGTGCCTCTTCATATTTTTGTTCCTTGATTAACCTTAAAAATTTACGGGAACCTGCAACATTACATCTCTCACCAATATTGAGAAAATTGATTTGAGGAGAAACTTCCAGCAGCTCTAAACCGGATAACTGCATATATTCAGGTGGATTGGCCTTCTTATGAGGAACTGCATCTTTAACCATTTCAACATATTTTGCAATATGCTCAGGCGTGGTACCACAGCATCCCCCAACAATATTTATCAGCTCTTCATCGATAAACTCCTGAATCTGAGCAGCCATCTTTTCAGGTGTCTCATCATACTCACCCAGCTGATTAGGCAGGCCTGCATTTGGATATGTTGAAATGTAAAATGGAGCAGCTTTACCCAGCTCTTTCACGTAAGGCTTTAGTTCAGCTGCACCCAGAGAGCAGTTTAATCCAATAATCAATGGATTTGCGTGACTTACCGAAGCTACAAAAGCACCTAATGTCTGACCAGACAGGGTTCTGCCTGCTTTATCTGAAAGAGTAACTGATAACATAATAGGTGTATTAACACCTGTTTCAGCAGCAACCTCCTCAGCTGCAAAAATAGCAGCCTTGGCATTAAGGGTATCAAATATTGTTTCAATAAGAAGCAGATCTGCCCCACCCTCAACAAGCGCAAGAATTTGTTCTTTATATGCAGATTTAAAGTCATCAAAAGTAGCAGCACGATACATTGGCTCTTCAACCCTCGGACTCATTGATGCAGTTTTGTTGGTAGGCCCGATTGAACCTGCCACAAAACGAGGCTTGTCAGGAGTAAGCTTTGTATACTCGTCCGCTGCTTCACGAGCCAGTTTTACTGCAGCCCTGTTTATCTCACCTGCAAGATGACTCATCTTGTAATCCTGCATTGAGATTGAGGTTGAATTAAAAGTATTGGTCTCAATTATATCTGCCCCTGCTGCTAAATACTCACGATGTATCTCACTAATCACATGCGGTCTTGTCAAAGACAACAGATCATTATTACCTTTTAGAAGCACATCAAAATCCCTGAATCGTTCACCTCTGAAATCCTCTTCAGTTAGATTATATCTCTGTATCATAGTTCCCATCGCACCATCCAAAATCAGGATACGATTGGATAAAAGTTTTTCCAATTTCATCTTTATTCTCTTTACTTTTATTTATTTCCCGAACATTAAATATCATGTCAGGATATTTAATGTAAAACAGACTTATGCCTGTTTAACAAGAGTATATAAAGTCAAAAATAAGCATTATAATTGACTTTATTATTACTTGACATCCTTAATATCAGTCTGCGAAACCAAACAACAAACCATGCTACTGTAAATCTAACACCTAATATCCACCAAATAGAAACTCCAAGAGCAACAAACAGCAGATTATCTTCAATAACAGAGTGCGATACAGCAAGATGATGATTCAGCAGGTTTGCTTCTTTACGTGTAACTGTACCCTCTTTTAACTGATCCATCATAAGTGCACCTCCATAAGCCAATCCAACGATATAACCTATCAGCCACAGAAAACCTGTGTTGGCTGAAAGACCAAAAAACTTAAGCAGTGGCTCAACACCTTTACTCAGCTTAGAGATCAAGTGATAAGCATTAAGAATATTGTATAACAGATTCAATGAAAAAATAATAACAAATATCAGTATTGCAATATTTAAAGAACCTTTGAGCCATGCCAACAAGAGTTCACCAATAGAGTTAATTACCACAATATCTGTTTGCACAAACAGAGGCATACCCATTTCAACGGGTAATATAAGATTAAGTACAAAAGCTGTTAAGATGCTCATTACTATACGCAATGTAGTCATTCCCCAGAACGAAGTACCTGTTTTTGCCTGTATAGCACTCTCCACAGGCAGATTATGAGCAATCTGACACATTAATGCAAGAATTGTAAGCTCTCTCAATGTTAAGCTCATTGAAGTTATTATCGCTAAAGGTGCATATAGCGGAAGAAAAATTGATGTTATGAAAATGATTGCAGTACTACCCGGTAACCCCAGATTCATAAAAACCGGATCAAGAAATCCAGCTATGTAGGTAAGAATTCCGAAATAATCTAAAAACCTTACTGCAAGAGAAATTGGCAGAATCATTTTAAGCAGCCATAGCGCTGTGGTACCGGACTTCTTTATAGCCGGTACAAGAATATACTTTTTAAATTGCATAGTTAATAAAAAGAATAATTTACGAGAAGATAACCTATTGAGGAATAATTTACTTTTTGAACATCCTGTCCATTGCGCGTTTATCCTCTTTTTCCCTTAACGACTGACGTTTATCATACTGTTTTTTCCCTCTGGCTACAGCAATAACAATCTTGGCCAATCCCTTTTCATTTATAAACATTCTAACAGGTATAATAGTATAACCTGTTTCCTTTGTGAGCCTTCTGATTTTTCTGAGTTCATTTTTATTCAACAGTAACTTGCGATCCCTGCGAGAATCATGATTGTTATATGTTCCATAAAAATATGGAGATATATTCATGTTACGAACCCACAAGCCACTACCTTCAAACTGGCAGTAAGTATCTACCAGACTTGCCTTTCCGAGACGTATCGACTTTATCTCCGTACCGGTAAGTACAATTCCTGCAGTAAAAACTTCCAGCAATTCATAATCGAATGTGGCTCGTTTGTTTTTTATATTTATCTGAGGCTGATTCATTAATTGATTGTTAAAGAAAAAAGCTGATGAATAGTTGCCGGAGCAAGAATTATCAGGGCTGATGCAAGAAGAGTAAAATTTATAAGCTTATCCTCTTTAATTGTTATAAAACTCTGAGCCCCGGTATACACAAGATGAATTGTGTAAAATGCACACAGCCATAATATAATGAAACCCGGGAAAAAAGGGACGATAATATACAACAAATAAATTACTGCAGAAGCAAATCCTACAAACTTCTGATACATTGGCAGATTTTTACTCAAGCCAAACTTTGGTGCCAGATCATTTATAGCATAAGATGCGATAAAATAACCACCGTATACTGCCACAATGCTTATAATCGACTGTTTTAAAGCCCCTTCCAGACTCCCTTCACGCGATATCCACAATCCTCCAATAAATGAGGTCAATGCTATAATGCCAAAAAGCGGATGCAGAAAACGGTTAAGAAACTCGTTATAAGTCCTCTTATCCCTATTTATATCTTTCCACGCTTTAGGAGAAGCTACAATAAGATGTGTGATTGTTACAAAAATTTCTCTCCACATTTATAAACAATTTTGGAGAGCAAAGGTAGTTATTTTCAATCAAAAAAACAGCAGCACTCTTATAAAGTACTGCTGCCTGTAGATATATATGATTTTATACTATAGCTAGATCACTTTTTCACTGTAAAAGTATATGTCTGCGATTCAACAACTTCGTTACGATCCTTAAGGTGATATACAAACTTGATATTAAGCTTCTTGGTCTCAGTAGAGCTTGTGCCTTCATACATAGTTCTCAGCTGCGACATATTAAGAGCCAGAAATTCTGTTTTCTTTTCAAGTGTAGCACCATCGGGAGTACCTGTATATGAAATATTAACATCAATTTTTATTACATCACTATCAACTATATCTTCTCTTTTGTAAAATTCAACAAAGGCCGATTGACCTTTAGGAACTTCAAGAGAATACTGAAAGATCCAGTTGTCACCCATAAATTCGCGTGAATCTGCATATAATGGAGGGGCGATTTCAAGAAACTCTTTTGGATCTTCAATCTCCGGCAGCTGACTCATCCTGAGAGTTGTCTGACGTACATCAACAACATCGCTCGTTAGTTGCACAACATCTGCAGGTACCGACTGGCCATCAACGTTTAACTGTTTAGTCCCATTCTGCTCATCCCAGCTATAGCTCATTATTTTAAATGTACCGGGACTCATCATAGCCATATTATTTGCTGTAATAATTCTTGATGGTGAATAAATTGATATGGTTTTACCATAAACAGTACCAACATCATCATTATCTAAATATACAAATGTTGTATCTGTATAATTATTACTAACCTCTCCCAGACAGGATGTCATAAAGAGTGCAGCTCCGATTAAAGTCAAAAATAGAATTGATTTTTTCATTTCATTGCTCGTATTTAGTTATTATTAAAATTCATATCTGATACCCAGACTCAGGTCCATCACAATTTTCCTGTCTGAGTAGATTGTCTTATAATCATTCTTCGCATCAAAATAGTAAGCCCCGCCGATTTTACCATAAAGTTTTAGATCCCTGTAGATTGGATAAGATAATCCAAGTCCTGTATTTACCGACAATTGCGGGTTCTTCTGTGAGATATTTTCATCTATCAAAACTTCTGATTTGTTCTGATCATCTAACGACTGCCCCTCTCCTTCTTCACGGAATTTACCATAAATATCTTTCTCAATCATCCCACCCAATGAGACATACACATTAAGGTCTTTTACAGAAAACAGGTGGTAGTTAAGATTCAGAGGTACACCAATATAGTGCAGGCTCTGTGTCTGTTTATTCTGAACAGCATCACTTGTATTCTTACTTTTTGAGTACAGGTATGAGTAGATCAGCCCCGTTTCAATCGAAAGATTGTGAGCAATTGATTTTGAAATTGTCACACCAAACGAAATTGGTTGATCATGCTCCATCTCAGCAATATTATCTCTGAAATTGTTTGCTTGCAACAGCATCTTATCCGACTCCTCAACTGATTGTGCATCATTCGAAACAGCAGCACTTCTTAAGGTCATCGGTGAGTTTACTGTTTGATGAAAAGAAGTAAGCCCACCTTTTCCCGCAAATGATAAAACATAGTCCTCCTCACCACCGCCAACGTTATAATCAGCATAAAGCAGAGTATGATCACCTCCAATCAATATAGATTCATCAGTAAGTGTATAATCCTCGGAAACTGCTAAGTTGCTGTTTATTTCCTCTAAACCGGCTTCATCAAGCAGAACTTCCTGTTCTATATAATCTGCCATCATCAAAGAGGGGTCAATTGATTTCACAGCAGGAACTATTGATTTTACAGGTTCACTAGATACATTCCTGCCTGCAAACAATCGTCGTTCTGCCACCTCAACATCTATCTGCGGCACTGTTTCGGTTTCAGTCACAACATCTATTGATGATGGAGCAGCATCCGATAAAAGAGAATCCTCAACAACCTCCGGTCTGTTCATGTAAAACAGTCCCCCAACAATCAACACCAGAATTGCAGCCGCAGAGCCTGCATATTGCCATCTGCGGCGATTGATCATCTTTCGTGCAACAGCAGTTTTATTCAACGACTCTTCTAACCTTGTCCAGCCATCTGCCGGAGCGGGTACCATAAAATCGTTAAACTTCGATTGAAACTGTTTTCTTATTTTTTCTTCTGAATTCATTGTACTTTTCTTTGATGGTTTTTTTCAAGGAGGGCCGAAATCTTCTTCTTCAACAGATTTTTAGCACGAAAGAATTGTGACCTGGAAGCAGCTTCATTTATGCCCAATTCTTCAGCTATCTCTTTGTGCGACATATCTTCAAAAATGTATAGATTAAATACTGTTCTGTATCCCGGAGGCAGCTTTCTTATTATTTCAAATACTACTTCCCTTGGGATATCTTCTATGTCAAGCAAATCATCTTCCTGATCATCTGATTCGTTAGTATACATGTATCCATACTCTTCCAGAAAAAGATTCTTCCTCTTTTCTTTCCGGTAATCCTCAAGTGCCAGATTCACAAAGATTCGTCTTAGCCATCCTTCAAAAGAACCCTTGCCCGTAAAGGAGCCAATCTGCGTATAAACACGGATAAATCCATCGTGCAACAAATCGCGTGCAGTCTCCACATCACCGCAATAACGCATGCACACACCCATCATTATAGGAGCATATTTCTCGTATAACGCCTTTTGTGCATCTCGGTTCTGTTTCTTACACGCTGATATTAGTTGCGAATCATCCATTCTTGTCGCAGTTACTGTATAGATGAATTAAAAGATAAAACGCTGCATTAGTAAGTCTGTTTTATCATTTATTTACCATTTTTTAAGAAAGGAAAGTCAACGAAACTTCTTTGAAATCCCTTTTTATTCTTCAAATATAGTGTTCATGGGAAGATCCTGCAAGTGAAAATAATTAAGAATATGTAAATTTAAATTGGAGGAGCTATGTTTTTTGTATATTTTTGCTCTGTTTATAGGTCAAATTATAATTCAAAAAAAATAATCCTCATTATGAAAGATTTTCTGAAAATCATGCTTGCTTCTGTTCTGGGATTCCTCATTGCACAGATTCTACTGTTTTTCATAGCAATGATAATGTTTTTAGGTGCAGCAAGCTCATTCATGGGCTCTATGACCTCTGAAAAATTTACTCTTCAGGGAAATTCTGTACTGAACTTAAGATTAAACGGAACTATAGTTGACCGGACACCTGAATCCGATCCGTTCACCTCATTGATTGGCTCTGAGTACCCAACAAATATGGGACTAAATGATATCGTAAGTGCAATTCGTAAAGCAAAAAACAACGATAACATAAAAGGTATTTATCTCGATTCACGCATGCTCTCAGCTTCTATGGCCACACTGGCAGAGATACGCGGAGAACTTGAAAGCTTTAAAGAGAGCGGTAAATTTATCGTTTCCTACGCAGATACATATACACAAGGTGGATATTACCTTGCATCTACTGCTGATAAAGTTGTTCTTAATCCACAGGGAATGCTTGACCTGCATGGTCTGGCCTCAACACCAATTTTCTTTAAGGATGCACTCGATAAATTAGGAATAGAGATGCAGATATTTAAAGTAGGGACTTACAAATCGGCGGTTGAACCATTCACCCAGAACGAGATGAGTGATGCCAACAGAGAGCAGGTAAATTCATATCTTAATGATGCCTGGAGCTTTCTTAGAAAAGATTTAGCCGAGTCGCGCTCTCTCACAATTGATGAGGTTGATTCACTGGCCAACTCGCTGACACTTATGCAGACCCCCGACTTCCTCCTATCTTCTAACCTTGTGGATACTCTTCTTTATGAAACTGAAATGAAAGATTATCTGCGCTCTCTGCTGGATATCGATAAAGATAAAAAAATACCGGCTGCAACTGTTGAGAATATGAAATCAGTGAAAACTAAGGCGGTAGAGAAAACAAGCAATACAATTGCAATTTTGTATGCTCAGGGCAATATTCTATCCGGTAACGGCTCCTCCAATATTCAGGATAAATATTTTGTAAATGAGATTGAAAAGCTAAGAAAAGATGATGATATTAAAGCAGTTGTCTTCAGAGTAAACTCCGGTGGCGGCAGTGCCTATGCTTCAGAACAGATATGGAAAGCTATAGAAGATCTTAAGGCAGTTAAACCCGTAGTTGTTTCTATGGGCGACATGGCAGCTTCGGGAGGCTATTATATTTCTTCCAATGCCGACAGGATAGTGGCACAGCCAACAACTATTACCGGCTCTATAGGAATATTTGGCATGTTCCCCAATTTTAAAGGCACAACAGAAAAGATCGGTGTTCATACTGAAGTTGTGAAGACTAATGAATATGCCGACTTCGGTAATCTAACCCGTCCGTTGAATGCAAGCGAACAGCAGATTATGCAGAGATATGTTGAGAACGGTTATGATCTTTTCCTCACTCGCTGTGCTGAGGGACGCGGTATACCAAAAGATACTCTTGCACTTTATGCTGAGGGACGTGTATGGACCGGCAATCAGGCTCTTGAAATTGGTTTGGTTGATGAACTGGGAGGTATAGAAAGAGCTATTGAGATTGCTGCTGAATTATCAAATCTGGGCAAGAGCTACGTAGTATTTGAGTACCCCAGACTTCGTTCTCCATTTGAGGAGCTGCTTGATCCTGCTAAAGAAGAGCTTGCTGCTAAAACAATTAAAGAGTATCTCGGTGAGAGCTACGAGTTATTTATGCTTTTGAAAGATATTAAAGAACAGGATTATATACAGGCACGCATCCCGTTTGATCTGAATATTAATTAATGTTTCATGGACTTACCAAAGGTTGAAATCCGCAAATCCCTACTGCCCTTATCGTGGCTGTACGGGACTGCTGTGAGTTTCAGAAACTGGTTGTTCAATAAAAAGGTACTAAAACAGCGGTCATTCGATATCCCTGTAATATGTGTAGGGAATATCACCGCTGGAGGAACCGGAAAAACTCCTCATATCGAATATCTTATAAGGCTTCTTTCACCTAAGTTTAAAGTAGCAGTACTTAGCAGAGGATATAAACGCAAAACCAAGGGTTTTCTGATTGTAGATACTGATTCAAAAGTAAGAGATGTTGGCGACGAACCGCTTCAAATCAAAAAGAAGTTCCCCGACATCCTGGTTGTAGTTGACAAGAAGAGAGTCAACGCGATTGAGAAGATTATCTCTATAGAAAAAGAGGAACGTCCTGATGTAATTCTTCTCGATGACGGATTCCAGCATCGTCATGTGATACCATCATTATCAATTGTACTGGCTGACAGCAACCGCCCGGTTTTTGAAGACAGACTATTGCCCGCAGGGCTGCTGCGTGAACCTCTTAAAGGTATCGACAGAGCATCAGTTGTAGTGGTAACAAAATGCAACCCGGATATGCAGCCTATTGATTTCAGAATTTATACAAACGGACTGAACCTTTACCCATATCAGGAATTATTCTTTACATCGTTTGATTACGATCAGCTCAGACCTGTTTTCCCTGAACTGCAGACTGAGGAAGTTTCAATGAATGACTTGCGAAAAAAGCACGTGTTTCTTGTAACAGGTATAGCTTCACCCGAGCCGCTTGTAAGAAAACTGGATCTTAAGACATACAACCTCTACACAAAGTTCTTTCCGGATCATCACAATTTCACCGGTAAAGACATTCAATCAATTGTAGATATGGCAGATATGATCGAAGATGAAAACAAGATCATTGTGACAACCGAAAAGGATGCTGTCCGATTCCGAGCATTGTCTTACCTGCCTGAAAAAATAAAAAATATTATGTACTACCTGCCGGTGAGGGTTACATTTTTGAATAATAAAGAGAGATTATCATTTAATAAAAAAATAGTAGATCATGTTAGAAACTATAAAGCAAACAGCAGATTATCTTAAAGGTAAGATTGGAGATATTCCAAACACAGCGATAATTCTTGGAACAGGACTTGGTGAACTTGCCAATGAGATTGAGGACAAGAACGAAATCCCTTACACTGAAATACCCAACTTTCCAGTATCAACGGTTGAAGGTCACAGCGGGAAACTGATTATCGGCACTCTGGGCGGCAAAAAAGTTCTTGCCATGCAGGGAAGATTCCACTACTACGAGGGTTATAATATGCAACAGGTGACGTTCCCGATACGCGTATTCCAGGCTCTGGGAATTGAATATCTTTTTGTTTCAAACGCTGCAGGAGGAATGAATTCAAGCTTCGATGTAGGTGATATAATGCTTATTGAGGATCACATCAACTTCTTCCCCGAGCATCCGCTTCGCGGCAAGAACTTTGAAGAGCTGGGAACACGTTTCCCTGATATGAGTGAAGCCTACGACAAGAAACTTCGTCTTATGGCTATGGAGATAGCTAAGGAAAAAAACATTAAGCTGCAGCACGGTGTGTATGTTGGTCTTCAGGGTCCCACATTCGAAACCCCTGCAGAATACAATTTCTTCCGTATTATGGGTGGCGATGCAGTTGGTATGTCAACAGTTCCCGAAGTGATTGTAGCCAATCATGCAAAAATGAAGGTACTGGCTTTCTCAATTATTACCGACCTCGGAGTATTAGGTAAGATAGTTGAGGTTTCTCACGAAGAGGTACAGGAGGCTGCAAAAATTGCACAACCTATGATGGCAGAAATTATGCGCACAATTATTCAGAGAGTCTGAATTACTTAATTATCAAATAATAATAGGGGATGTC
>JAQUIZ010000036.1:0-8303 GCA_028683355.1 Fermentimonas sp. | reverse complement strand
GTTGAGGTTTCTCACGAAGAGGTACAGGAGGCTGCAAAAATTGCACAACCTATGATGGCAGAAATTATGCGCACAATTATTCAGAGAGTCTGAATTACTTAATTATCAAATAATAATAGGGGATGTCTAATACTGAATTAAAGGGCATTCCCTGTTTTTTTGTATTTATATGAAACGAGCATGATAATCATTATCACACAAGTACATGATTAAAGCGAGTTCCATACGATACCTTTGAAAATAAATAATTTTAATCGTATGAAAAGAACAGAAATAGCAACATTGGGTGAGTTTGGACTAATCGACCATCTCACTAAAGATATTAAGCTTACGCAGGAAACAACAATTTTGGGTGTTGGTGATGACGCTGCGATAGTTGACAATGCAGGTAAACGCACCCTGATAACTACCGATCTTTTGCTGGAAGGTATTCATTTCGATCTTATTTATACCCCTTTGAAGCATCTGGGATATAAGGCAGCTGCAGCTAACTTTTCAGATATCTACGCGATGAACGGCAAACCTCAGCAGATAACCATCTCTCTGGGTATTGCAAAACGATTGTCAGTTGAGGACCTGGAAGCATTTTACAGCGGTGTTAAGATGGCTTGCGAAATATATGGAGTTGATATTGTAGGTGGCGACACAACATCCTCTCTCACCGGTTTCACGATAAGCATCACCTGTATCGGTACGGCTGACGAGGATAAGATAGTCTACCGCAACGGAGCTAAAGATACCGATCTGATCTTTGTGTCGGGCGATCTAGGTGCTTCGTACATGGGCCTGCAACTGCTCGAGAGAGAGAAAACTGTCTTTGCAAGCGACCCCGATAAAGGATTTCAGCCTGACTTCGGTGGCAGGGAGTATATCCTTGAACGGCAGTTAAAACCCGAAGCCCGTAAGGATATAGTGGATATGCTGGCTGAAAATGGAGTCGTTCCCACTTCTATGATTGATATATCAGACGGACTCTCATCCGATTTACTGCATATCTGCAAACAAAGTAATGTAGGCTGTCAGCTTTTCGAAGAAAGAATTCCAATTGACTACCAGACAGCAGCAATGGCTGAAACATTCAATATGAATGTAATTACTGCAGCACTTAATGGTGGAGAAGATTATGAGCTGCTGTTTACCGTCCCACTTACCCTACACGACAAGATAACCGGCATTTCGGGAATACACCTCGTGGGACACATTACAAAGCCTGAGAACGGCTGCTACATGGTTACACGTGATGGTGCAGAAATAGAATTAAAAGCTCAGGGATGGAACCCTATTGCAGATAAATAATATTTTTTTGCAAATTATCGTTTCAAATTTTGTAAATACTGAAAATGCGATTATCTTTGCACTCGCAATTTAAGCAATGTTGGTGCCATAGCTCAGTCGGTAGAGCAACGGACTGAAAATCCGTGTGTCCCCGGTTCGATTCCTGGTGGCACCACATTAAAAAAAGGTAAACGGTTGTAATAAAACTGTTTACCTTTTTTCATTTATGCAGATTATACAAAAATGCGCGAATAGTACTTAAAAATCATTGCCCTATTTTACAATATAGGTTTTGGTTGATAATTTAACCAAGTACTTCAAATGTCAATTTCACGTTTACACGAAATTCCTGAATCTTACCATCTCTTACGGTAGCAGATTGTTCTTTGATGTAAACAGAACGAATACCTTTAAGGCTTTCGTTTGCTTTTTCAACTGCTTTCTTTGTTGCATCTTCCCAGCTCTCAGTAGAGGAAGAAAGAAGTTCCACGACTTTTAATACAGACATAATTAATGATTTTAAAAGGTTGAATAATAAATGGAACTAATTGTTTTGGTTACTCTAAAAACGTAATCTCGCGACAATAGTTCAATCAAGATTTCAAAAAAACTATTCAATATCTATATACATAATCTACATTCATATCAGAGTTTTGCAAATACATGGTATACATATGTTGCCCGCAAAACAATAAAAGTCTATTTTTGTTTTGCACATAAAACAAAAACGTAAATGTCTATTGACTCAACGCCATCAAATACTTATCAATATAAAGCTCCTTTTCTTTCGACTTATATTGCTGAATATACCTTGGATGCTCTAAAACGGTCAGTTTATCAAACATCTTCTCAATTTTGTTGAGTTTCTCAATAAAAACAGCATTCTTTTTTCCCAGCACAAAAACCTCTGAGGTATCCAGTCCAAGATCAATATGCTTCTTTAACGACTTAATCATAAATTCTTTCACTATCTCAAACAACAGTGGATCATCATAATAATTAGCATTCAGCCAGTTGCCACTTTTAGTCTCCCTGATTATTGCCAGCGGGAAAGGCGAGTTTATATAAAACTCCCTATAGAACTGCTCTGTTCCGCCATAAGCCTCAATCATATCATAGATAAAAACAGAAGACACCTCGTGTGTACGAGCCGATTTCATTGAAATACCACAGGCACTCTCAAGCCTTTTAGTATCAGTAAAAGGCACTCCCGTTATCCCTGCCCCATTTCTGCTTGGATTTATCCCTATTATAAACTTTCTCGGCCTATTGTCACTATAATATTTGTGATAAAACTCACTCATAACAACCTTAGTTTCAGGATTATCCAAAAAGGGATTCATTACCTGAAAATTACCAGGCAGATTGCCCGTATAAGCCAACCTCCGATTAAATTCAATTACTCTATCAGCGAATGTCTGCATAATTCTACTATTTCCGGACACGATAAATAAAACAACCCGGTTCACTTGGATGTTCCTCTATATAGATTTCCATATTTTCTTTAATGTAATCCTCTAAATTAGTCATAAGCTTTGTGTGGTTAAGAAATACCAGTCAAAAAAAAATAGATCATACCTGAAGTTGGCTGTGTAAATATCACTTTCAATCCTTTAAACGACCCCTGTATTCACTTGGTGAAACACCGAGAACTTTTCGTACATATCGACTAAAAAAAGATTGACTGGAAAAATTAAACGCATGTGCTATTTCTGTAAAATTCAAGTCCGGATTTTTCAAAAGCATTATTAAACGTTGAATAGTAAGAGTCTGTATCCAATATGAAGCAGTTTCCCCACTGTTCTTTTTGCAGATTTCGTTTAAATACTTTGGAGAAATACACATTTTATCGCTATAAAAGTTAACCTCTCTGTTTTCCATACAATTCATTTCCACCAACTGTAAAAATCGCTCAAAAAAAGAGCCTTTTTCATTGCTGAATATACGTTGTTGCAATTTGTCTGAAAATATTTGCCACATATCCATTACAAATATCTGTAATTGAAGATTAAGAATTTCTTTCCTGAACCGGTGGTTTTGATCATTATATTTAGCTTTTAACAGATCAAAATTTTGCATACATTTATTTCTATCCTCTTCTGTAAGAGTTACAACTGGATTTTCTTGAGAAAATAAATAACCATTTATACTCCATCCGATATCAGGGTTGTTTTTATTCATTATTTGACTTGAAACCAATAGATATTGAGCCTTAAAATCGGGAGAAAGCATCAAATCGATGACAGGAATTCCAGGCAAAAAGATTACTATATCATTTGATGTGATTTTGTATTCCTTACTTAGTATTACAAATTGTCCAGAGCCATTCTGGCAAAGGACATGTGTGAAATAATCTTTTGTGAAGTTTTTTGGAATTTCAGTATTATTCAGACTGTTTGCTACTATAATTTCTTTGCTGTTGTTATCCATACTATTTTAGTTTTTATTACATTGGATATTTCTGACTAAACAACACACAATATTACATATATTTTAAACATTCTTAATGCAAAACCTTACATAAAAGTGATATGTGAAATTTAAACCGACATATATGTCATATACAGAAACAAAATATTTATAACTTTGCTAACGTTATTACCAAATAAAAATAATTATAATTTTACAACTGCCAACATGAGAAAAATAGTAACGACAATAATTTTAATTGCATCTGTATTTACCGCCTTTGCTCAAAATATGGAATCAGAAGAACTGGAACAAAGAATAGCAATTATTGAAGCCAAAATGGCTATCAAGAATGTGTTAGACGAGTTTTCAAACCTTGCTGACACCAAAGAGATAGATAAACAAGTTTTACTTTTTACTGAGGATGGAACTGTAGAATCTTATTCCAATGGAGAACGTTCATCTTTATTGGAAGGGAGAGAGCAACTTGAACAGGCATTTAGCAGATTTCTTTCAAATTTTCATACAGTCTACCATCAAAATGGTCAGCAAACCATTGATTTGCGCGGTAGCGAAGCTACTGCAACTTCATACTGCCGAGTGATTTTAGTTGGAGAAAATGATGGTAATCAAGTTAAAACAACTCTCTACACTATATATACAGATGAATTTATTAACCAAAACGGTAAATGGGTAATTAAGCATCGAAAATCAAATTTCGTTTGGAGAGAGGTTGAATAAGTTGTTTTTTATGAGATATTCAGCTTTTTCAAGCACATTGCCCCCCGAGGAACCATGAAGATAGTACCCCCATATGCTCTGCAGGCAAATCTTACTCTACGTTCTATGCTAGACAAGGAAGAAAGCAACCAAGATCTGGAAATTAGTTTTGCCTTAATTGTTATTGATTGATTTTGTGAATCTTTTATCGTATGTTGGTTCAATTACCTCCTGTAAAATCACCTACTTTGGACTTTTCTTAAATCACACCTTCTACCATTATCAATGCATATAATTCAGGGTCTAGAGCCAGCTCGGGAAACATCAGCAATGGCTGATCAAATAACTGCCTCATCATTTCGATAGATAAAGCACCCGGGTTCAATTGGGTGATCCTGAACAAGACTCTCCATACTTTCTTTTCGCAAAACCCACATCACCATGAAATCCCCTGCAGCAGCACTTATAAATATAACACCCAAAACAAGTAACATCAAACTCCCGTTGAAAAGAGACGCTATAGCAGGAATTACACCAATTAAAATAGCTGGCATAACTGCACCAATCATGTAATGCCTCAACCTAAGAGGCTCATTGCAATGACAGTATGGAGTAAGATATTCCCACAAAACTCCAAACTTGACACTCCCGAACCCTCCCTCTGCAAACAGGCCGAAGAACAGACCGTGAATCAGTTCATGGAGCACAATGCCGACAATAAAAAGCATCGTGAATATCATAATTCTATACCAGGAGAACAGTATATCAGGATGCCACAGAAAATAGAATGGCAACCCAAAGAGAATCAAAGAAACTATAAAGAGAATAACCGCCAGTTTGCTTGCCTTATAAATATCTATGGTTTTCTTCTCTTTTGTGTAATGGTCTAAATTAGTCATGAATTTATTTCACTTCTTTTTTGGCAATGATTTTTAGTTCAGGATTATGTCTAAATATTCCCTATACTACCTATTGTTCTTATAAGTACAATTAATTACTGAATAGTGTATGAAGTGTACGTGTATTACATAATTATGATTTATGACAGTATATATATATCATATTTAGTGTATATAGTGTATATAGTGTACGTGTATTACATACTTATGGTTACTAATGGTATATTATATAAAACACTATTGCTCATCTACACCTACACTTCGTACACTTCGAGCACTATTATCAGTTAATCAGGTGTTTATCTTCGAAGTTACTCATTTACTTTCTCATCTTGCCTCCATTTAGATATATTTAAGATATTTAAACAATCAAATGGTCTTTAACAAATAATCAGATGCTATTCTCCGTTAATGCTCTACAAGCAGACTGAATAGTTTCCTTAAATTTTATCCTATGGCTTCTATGCTTATCAGCCATACCAAGTCCGACTCCACAACATATCCTCTTCATTATCTCTTCATATGAACATCATAATTTAATGAGGAGGATTCAGATTATGTAGTATCAATATACATATCTCCTCCATTTGAGATAGCACCAATTATTATTGCTAATATGCAGATTTTTAGGTATATTGCAGTATATATAAATTTAATATTATGGGTATAATAGATTTGAAGAATTTAGGAAAGATTTCAGGAAAAATCGGTCCTTATGTTGCTTATGTGAGAAAAGATGGGACACAGGTTTTGAGAGAGCACATTATTCCAAAGGATCCCAAAACACCAAAACAGTTAGCGTACAGGATGAGATTTGGTATGGTAAACAGATGTCTTTCACCTCTGAATAAGGCAATAAAAAGGGGCTTTCTGAAGACAGATAACGCTTACAGAAAAGAAATATCAAAAGCATTAAGTGATGCTGTATTGGGTGAATATCCTAATTATAAACTGGATTACAGTAAAATTCAGATTGCCGGAGGTAAAATTCAACTGCCCTCTTTTGTATCTGTTGAAGTGGATGAAAATATTCGTGTAGCAACATTCAAATGGAATCCACAACTAATCTTTGATAATTACCCTGGCAGAGAAGATGACCAGGTGAATATTGTATGCCTTAATGAAGCCACTCCTGAAGCAGTAAGCTTTATCAATTCAGCCAAGCGTTCATCCGGCTCAGCCACAATTGATCTAAGCTCTAAAATGATCATAAATGAAAGTTGGAACACAAAAGATTTGCATTTCTGGTTGTACTTGTCGAGATTTGATTTAACACAAAATTCTGAGAGTGTGTATGTGAAATGTGAGATGAAGTGATTATTAAGTTAATTTCCAGGGATCGCCCAGCTGTGCGATCCCTGGAAATTAAGTGGCCTCCCGGTAGATTTCCACCGGTCTTTTATACTCCAGTCCCTGATGGGGCCTTTCCGTATTATAATATGTTTTATTGCATTAAGTGAGCGACCAAGGAACACCTTACAATCTCCAAATATTAAACTTCCTGCCTGTCTACATTGGGTAGGTCTTTTTGTTTTTTGGAAAACAGATCTTTCACATTGCAATGTCTACGATGAAGTAACCATACAATAATAAATCCAAAAATGAAAGTGGAAGTCGCGGTTTCAACCATATGGCTGAGCCTTACGCTAGCTATAGGCATCAATGGATTCGGCGTAATATGACCTAAGTGTGGTATTGCTAAAAGAAATGCGACCAACAATCCAGTCAGCCAAGGCTTTACTCTTGAACCACGAATTATTGGCATTGCTATTACAGCAAATAATATTCCTCGGGCTAATTGCAGTAAAATTAAGCTTGGTGAATTGCTGAATGTATCAAAGGTATGTTCAAAGAAAGGAGCTATCTCTCCGGGGCTACCGTAAAATGCTCTAAGTTCAGGATTTTGCCATGCTATAAAGTAACCGGCCAACCAATATATTACCAGATAAGTAACAGCAAGAATACCTAATTTTAAAAGTAATTGCTTAAAAGGCATTAGCATATTTTTACATCCAATGATAACTTCTCTTTTTTTCCATTTATTGCAAATCAGAATGGCAAGAGGAATATAAATGAAAGGTATTGATAATCCCATTAAAAATAAGCGTGGAAGTAAATTGGGTGATACCGTTAGATCGGTAAGAAAATACCACGTTTCAACTTGTGTTATAAAAGTAAATGACCCATAATATGCCAAAGCTAATAGTAACGCAAGTCGCCATCCGTACCATCGTGAAGAAACAATAATCCCGATTATCAAAACTGTATTTATTAAGCCTAAAATAAGCATACCGTTTGCGTCACTCACTAAACCAGGTTCTGAAGTAGTAGTCGGCATCAGGTCTCCAATTGCTAATGTACCTAAGATCCAAATAGGAAAGTAAAGAACAGTCAATAAGATTAACCTAAAAACCCAAATCAAAATTTTCTTAGCATTCATATTGTTTTGTGTTTAATTTTTAGTAATTGATGCATTGTGGACTACGTTTTGTTTACGTAATAAAAAAACAACTTTCGTAAATATCAGATTTATAACATTCGTATATATCGGCATAATCGGGGATGTTTACGAAAGTAATTTGAATATGATTTATTATGTATTTTTTTAGTTAACAAGCCCAATTGTGTTAATAATACAAAGATAATAAAAAATATAAATAAAATAACTAAAAACCATCAATAATATAATCTGCGATATCGTAACCCTCTTTGCTTTGATTTGGGAGATATGATGGGACAGTTTGCACTCTCATCATATTGGAAAGTTAACTGATTATGAATGAATACCTATGTTCTGGGACGTTTGCTCGACTATAGCTAGACTAAATAAATAAAGCACTCACCTTTTTACCGATAAGTGCTTGATTTTCTGCGAGCGGCAAACGAGACTCGAACTCGCGACCCTCAGCTTGGGAAGCTTTTTTCTATATCTTCCGTTATTTTCCAATATTTATATTTATATTGATTATCTGTTGTTTACGAGTTTAACAGTGTTAAACT
>JAQUIZ010000152.1 GCA_028683355.1 Fermentimonas sp. | reverse complement strand
TCGGGGATAGCCTAAGGAAGCCTGTTCGTGGGCGTCTGGATGGCGAAATTCAAATCACGGACTGCGCTCGGAGAAACTCTTCTGGTCTTGCTTTCGGACGGGGGTTCGACTCCCCCCGCCTCCACCATGTGTATGCAGAAGTTTGAAAACAGCTTCAAACTCATTATCATATATAATAACTTTCTCGACATACCGGTCAATTAAGCCCTTTGCTGTGAGGGCATCATTCGATTTAAGGACTTTATATTCTTGTTCAAGATAGGCCAGTATCATTTCTCGTGAGATGCTGCTGGCTTTTGTTTTGCGTTCAATCTCCTGAAGCCGGTTTTCAAAGATTGTCTGTTCGTCTTCTCTTTGTTTGAGCCTTTCAAGCAGCTGCTTTGACCCTGCCCCTTCTTCTATCATCTCAAGCATATTATTTATTTTGACCTGGGACTTGGCCAACTCAGCCCGTAAATATACTCGTTCCTTTTTGGCTTCCCCGCCTAAATCACTCATTCCTTGCTGTATCTTTGTGGCCAGAACGGGAAACAGTTCTGGATTCAAAACTTTTTTTTCCAATTCTTCAAGTACCAGTTGCTCTATGACGTCCCGCCTGATCATTTTTGCCTTACATTGATGGGTCCGTTCTCTATTATTGCAGATTTAATAGTCATATCTTTTTTTGTCTCCCCAGGTACCGCCATTTTTCCCGACCATCTTAAAGCCGCATTTGCCACACTCAATCTTCCCAACAAGTAGGTATTGAGATATAGCCTTGTTATGTGCCCTCTCTCCGGGGTTTTTATGCCGGCTTGCGATCTTGGCCTGCACTCTATCCCAAAGGGCCTGTTCAATAATTTGGGGCATACCACCGGGAATCTTAACTATTTGATCAGCTGGTTTTTCTTTACGATTATTCCGCATACCTTTAACCTTATGGGGGCGGCGATTATAAGTATATATACCCAAGTATTTTTCATTACGGAGAATATCCGCTATGGAGTTTTTGGAGAACGTCTGGCCGGTTTTAGTTTTATATCCAGATTTGTTCAATTCCCGGATAATGGCATCATAACTAAACCCTTTATCATACATTTCAAATATTTTATGTACTGCCTGGGCTTCCTTTTCGTTTAATATATATGTCAATGTCTCCTTGTCCACATCAAAACCAAGTGCCGGGCGCCCTCCATTATGCTTACAGGCCTGGGCATTTTTCTTGTGCCCTCTAATTACATCCCGGGCCAGATCCAGCGAATAGTATTGATCCATTCCCTCAAAGAGTGTTTCCATAAGCATAGCTTCCGGGGTTTCTTCATTGAGCATAGGCTGGGTTACATATATGACCTTTTTATCGTTCTCTTTGAGTAATTTCTTATAGATGGCAGCATCATACTTGTTGCGGGCAAAACGATTAGATTTATAGACTAGAACGAAATCATAGTCACGGCTGCCAGATTCAGCAATCATACGCAGAAAATCGTCTCTATTATCGCTGGTACCTGTCTCAGCTTCATCTGAATATATCTCAATTATCTGGCAATCATTTTGAGCTGCCCAGTCTCTGATCACATCTAACTGCTGATCAATACTTTCCGGGTTCTGATTGTCGCTTGAATATCTGGCATAAGCAACAGCTTTCATCAATCCATCTCCCATGTATTATCATAGTTTCGTGGAAAAGCTTATATTTCGTTAAACAAGTCTAGATAATCAGAGTAACCGTAAAGTCGATTTCTTGCTGTTCCGCTAATGTTTTTCAGAATCCCTGCTTTATAAAAATAAGTCACCAGTCGGTTTGCTGTAGAATAATTTATTTCAAGATCTTCAACAACTCCGTTTACAGTTATAATAGGATTTTGGTAAAGGTATTCCAATAACGGTATCGAGAATGTCCCAAAACCGTTTACAACATCTCTATGTTTTTCTCTCATTCTAATGATGGTTCGGGCTTTTTCTGTAGCACCTTGCGAAACTTCATAAACACCAGTCAAAAAGAACTTTAACCAATCTTCCCATAAATCATTATCTCGTACGGACTGCAAAAGATCATAATATTGCTTTCTATTTTTCTTGAAATAGTATGACAAATATAATAGGGGTTGTCTTAGAATACCTGAACTGCAAAGTAAGAAGGTAATTAAAAGCCTGCCCATTCTACCATTACCGTCCAAGAAGGGATGAACCGTCTCGAACTGTGCATGAGCAAGCCCTATCGTTATAAGAAAAGGCATTTTCAAATCATCATTATGCAGGAATAGTTCCAAATCTCCCATTGCTTTGGTCATTTCAGGTACTGGAGGAGGGACAAAAGCTGAATCTTTTATCGTACATCCATGTGCTCCAATCCAGTTTTGACTGGTTCTGAATTCCCCTGGATTTTTATTAGATCCCCGGGTGTTTTCAAGTAGCCGTTGATGGATCTCTCTGATTAACCTTAAGGATAAAGGTAATTCTTGTAGTCGATCGAGGCCATAATGAATGGCGCTTATATAGTTTAGCACTTCTGAAACATCCTTTTTTATACCCTTTTGACTTTTGCTTTCATATTCAAGTACGTCTACCAAAGATGCTTGAGTGCCTTCAATTTGGCTGGATAATACAGCCTCCTGCCTTATATACATTGCAACAAATAAGTCTGGATTTGGCAAAAGTTCTGTAATACCATCTAACCTACCCAATGCCCTATCTGCTTTGGATAATAATTCTTGCATTTCCCAATCTAGTTCTAAAGGTTCTGGTGGCAATGGATTTGGAATAAAAGCTTTATAGCCATCAATTTGGCGAATGTAATTTCCAGATCTCATAAAAACAGTCCTTTCTTATTTGCACGAAAAACAATAAAGAGATATTTTCGATAGTATATTATCATTTGTGGACCTTTTTGAAAATAACTTAACACTTTAATTTCATTTTTGCAAATAAGGCTATCTAATATTAAATTCTTAAATTTCCATTTTGCGGGAAATACTTAGCTCTTATTTTAGCTTATTCCCACTTAATACTATTTAATGACTCGGACAACTTACCAAGATTGCCGGTTATTGCATTCGCCAAGTTATCGTCTGCCAGTATCACCCATTTGCCGTTTTCTTCTATCAAATTGATTGTAACTTCTTGGGTAGTAAGGGGGAGGTTAGGATCCATGATTGCGTTCATGAAATATTGCTGTGCCAGTTGATCTGAATTGTCATTGTTGGGGTCTTCCGAAAATGCTGAGGCAAAGGCCATAGGGATAAGGTCACTCATCACTGATGATACTATCCGCATCATATCGGGTGAAGTAATACGGGTTACAACTTGTGCTGTGTTCCCGGATTTTCTGGATGAAATAATCTCATGTGATATTTTTTGTGTAATGGCTTTCAAAATTTTTTCGCCTTCAGGGTCATCGGCTATATTAGTTTGATTGACAGCTGAATCCTGTTCCTTTACATATTGGGCAGCAGTTTCAATGTCCAAGTTTTCTATTGCTGTTAAGTAATTATCTACAGCAGAATCGGGTGTATCAAAAAGATCGCACCCTATGGTGCTAAACATAAGTGCCAGGGCAAGAGTAATCGTTAAGAAATTTTTTCTTGCGTTCATTCTTTCGGCCTCCTTATAGTTATTCCGTCATATTTCTGCCCCAGTAAATGTAAATATTCCTTATTTACTGAGGCGGCTTACAGACTCCGCAATCAGTATACCCCTGGGCTTTTGCATCACTTAAACTTATCGGAGTTTTGGTGTTCTTTAAAGTCCTGCAATTCTCATAATGGTATTTGGTGCCTGTTGCCCCTATGTAATATGTCTGATTCTGGTTAGTCGATGTAGTGACTGGCGTCGGTGCCGCCTGGACCGTTTGAGCTGATGGGCTCTTTGCTTTCTCCTGCGTTACGGGCGTAGTTTCCGGGGCATTAGATTGAACTGCGTTTGACTGAATTGGCGCAACAACCGGAGGTGGAGCTTGTTGTTGAACTGATGGTTGTTCTTGCTGGTTTGAGGTAGTGCTGGAATTACCCCCACACCCGGAAAGAATGGTAAATAGAAACACGCATAAGACGAGTAATGATAATTTGGATAGACTCCTCTTCATATTAATCCCTCCTTTCTATACATTTCGACTAAATGCCGTCCCAGTAAATGTAAACACCCTATATAGCACAAAACCGCCACCGAAGTAGCGGGTCAAAATCCGTTCTCACATTATCATGAATTCTAGTTAGTACCCAATTTAATGAATATGGGTTTCCTACTATTGTTCTATGTCATCTTTACTGATTATAGAATTTCTGTATACTCCCAACCTTTTGGATAAATCTAAAGGTAAATTTGTAATATTCAAATATCTATTAACAAAAGGACTCATATCGATACCTGAAGAATTCTTTGAAGTTATTTGAGCAAAATCAATAAGTTCATTCAGAAATTCGACTATCAATAACTCGTCATGCAAAAGAATTATAATGCTCAATATCATTGAATATATATCATTTAAGCTTCTTTTATGTTGTAAATCAGAACTTTTTATCAATGATCCACTAAAAGCTGGCAATAAATATTTTAGAATTAAGCTTTCCTTTTTGCTACACTTGAATGTAATAAATTTAAGATTATGAGCAATGACATTTCTGAATTTTCTAACTATAATTAGTGATTTAAAAAAAGTATCTTTTTTACTTTGCCCGTCATCAAATTTAATATTGACTATAGTATCATACATGGCATCTTTTTCTGTTGGTTTAAGAAAAGAATAGAAATTAATACAATCACTAAAATTGGCATTTTTAAACAATATCCATGGTGGAACATGGTTTTTGTTTTTGACATAATGTTTTGTGGGATTACGCATATACTTGAGAATATTTCATACTTGAAACCCTAATAAAATAGGTACTTAGCGGAGTGAAAATAAAGGCTTCACCCCTGCTTTTGTCGAAATTATAAGGTGAACAAAACCCAAACCCAACAAATAGAAAGAGGTGAAGTTACCTTGTATATTCGACAACAATGCTTATATTCCTTTGAGGATGCATTAAAAATGCAAGCTCCGACCAGACTTGAGAAAAGTTTTCTTACCCTCGATTTAACTCCGTTTATTAAAAAATTGCCTATTAGTTATCATGGTGGCCCTGATGGCTATGATAGCCAAAACAAACTTAGAGCAGTTATCGCAGCCAAGCTGGAACAGATACCTACTGCTGCGGCACTGGTTAGAAGACTAAAATCAGATCCGGTATTCAGATATAACCTCGGTTTTGAGGTTTTGGGCAGTGTTCCAAGCGAAGCGACTATCAGCCGTTTCTTAAAAGTATTAACGGAAACTGGCATCTTAAAGGAATTATACTGCGCATTGGTTAAGAAAGCTGAGGAACTTGGAATAATTGATACCAGTTCCGTTGCCATTGATTCAACCAAAATTGAAGCTTATGAGAAGTCCAAACCCCGTAAATATCTTTCCTTGGACGGCACCAGTGCTGACTGGGGAGTTAAACAAAATACTGACGGTAACAAGATTGCCTGGTTTGGCTACAAGCTTCACATAGCTACAGATATAAAATCAGAGTTACCCATAGCCCTGGAAGTAACTCCAGCTAGTGTTCATGACAGCAATATGGCTTTGGCCATCATTAATCAGGTTAAGGAAA
>JAQUIZ010000151.1 GCA_028683355.1 Fermentimonas sp. | reverse complement strand
AGGAGGGTGGCAATTGGAACAAGAAAATATAGTTGAATTTAAAGTTAGTGGGAGATATGCACTTTTTAGCGATCCTATTAATAGAATTGGAGGAGAGAAATTCTCCTATCAAGTACCAACATATCAAGCATTAAAAGGAATACTCGAGAGTGTATATTGGAAACCGACATTAATATGGATAATTGACGAAGTACGTATTATGAATTTAATAAAAACGCAATCTCAGGGTATACGGCCCATTAACTTCAATGGAGGCAACACTCTGTCCATATATACATATCTAACCAATGTTGAATATCAAGTGAGAGCTCATTTTGAGTGGAATTATAATCGTCCAAATTTAGAGAAGGACAGAAATGAAAATAAACATTATATAATCGCTAACAGAATGATTAATCGTGGTGGTAGAAGGGATATTTTCCTGGGAACCAGGGAGTGTCAGGGATATGTTGAACCATGTAATTTTGGAGAGGGAGAAGGGGCATATGACAATTATGGGTCTCTTTCATTTGGACTGATGTTTCATGGCTTTGATTATCCTGATGAGACTGGAGAAGATAAGTTGATCGCCAGACTCTGGACGCCTGTAATGAACAATGGCTATATAAAATTTATAAAACCTGAGGAATGCACTATAAAACGCGAGCTTTCTTCAATGAAACCGAAGGTGTTTGATGAAAATAATTTCAGTGGTCTTGAGGAATTTGAAAAGGGGGGAGAGATTATTGAGCTGGATACAGAAACTTTATGATACCTATGAGAATTGCAGGAGTGAAGTAGGTGTTGTAGGAACAGATGAGAGAATAACGCCACTTCTTCCCATTGCCCATTCAACCCAAAATGCCCAGATAGAGATTGTAATAAATGGAGATGGTAATTTTTTAAGAGCAAGAATACTTGAAAAAGATGAGTCGGTTACAATTATTCCTGTAACTGAGAATTCGGCAACACGGAGTAGTGGCATAACGCCTCATCCCCTTTGTGATAAATTACAATATGTTGCCGGTGATTATGCCAATTATGTAACGAAGAAAAAAGGCGAGCAATTTTACAAAAAGTATATAGAGCAGCTTGAAGGTTGGTGTAATTCATCTTACTGCAATAAAAAAGTTAGTGCCATTTTAAGATACTTAAAAAAGAAAGTGCTGATTTCGGATTTAATAGAGCAGAAGATATTGATACCTGACGATAAAGATAAGCTTTCCACAGGTGTAAAGCTTGGAGTAGTTGCTCAAAGTGATGCTTTTGTGAGATTTAGGGTAGAAATTCCCAATGAAGTTGAATCAGCTGTATGGCTTGATGCGGAAATATATGATAACCATATTAATTACTGTTTAAGTATTCAAGAGGCTGTAGATTTGTGTTATGTAAAAGGGATGGAAATTGCTTGTTCTGAAAAGCATCCTGCAAAGGTTAGAAATACAGCAGATAAGGCCAAGTTGATTTCCGCAAATGATGATAGTGGTTTTACTTATCGAGGAAGGTTTACAGATAAAACCCAAGTTGTGAGTGTTGGGTACGAAACAACGCAAAAGGCACATAATGCATTACGATGGCTTATTGAAAAACAAGGTTATAAAAATGGAGAACAGGTGATAGTTGCTTGGGGAACCCAAAATCAAGTTATTCCCGAAATTTTAGAAGATACACAGGATAGTATTTTTGGAAAGGAAGATGCACCTACGATTTCAACAGAAAAGGAATTTGCAAAGAGGCTGAGCAGAGCTATTGCAGGTTACGGTTGCGACTTAGATACAAAGGCTGAAATTGTAATAATGGGATTGGATGCGGCTACAACAGGACGATTATCTATAACCTATTACCGTGAGCTTGATGGTGCGGATTTTTTAAATAGGATAGAGCATTGGCATAGAACTTGTATATGGCAACACACCTATAAAAAAGTTCAGGATGGTGTTGATGAAAAGGGAAAACCGAAATTTAAGTATCTTACTTTTATAGGGGCTCCTGCACCTAAGGATATAGCTTTTACAGCTTATGGAGATAAAATAAATGACAAGTTAAAGAAGGCAACGGTAGAAAAATTGTTACCATGCATTATTGATGGTGCTAGGTTACCCTATGACCTTGTTAATTCAGCAGTAAATCGTGCTTCGAATCCAATTGTAATGGAAAACTGGGAATGGCAGAAAGCTTTAACAATTACTTGCGCTTTGGTAAGAAAATATAGATATGATAAATTTAAGGAGGAATGGGAGATGGCACTTGACGAAAATCAGAAGGATAGGAGTTACCTTTTTGGCAGGCTTTTAGCTATAGCACAGCAGATTGAAGAATATGCGTTATATACAACAGGCGAGAGAAGGGATACTAATGCAGCAAGATTAATGCATCAATTTAAACTTCATCCTTATAAAACATGGGGCATTATTATAGATAAGCTCAATCCGTATATGTCGAGATTGGGTTCGAAAGGGACAGGCTTAACGGAGTTGATGACGAAGGTAAATTCTATGTTGCCATACGAGGAGTTTACCAGCCAAAGAAAATTAGATGATAGCTATATATTAGGGTATTATTGCCAAAGACAAGTCTTTATTGATCAGAAATATCAAAGGATAGAAGAAAATGCAAAAAAGAAATTAGAAAAAACTAATAGAGAGGAGAATTAGCATGAGTAATTTTGAAAACAAGATTGATTTTGCTGCCATTGTTTCTGTCAAAAATGCAAATCCCAATGGAGACCCATTAAATGGAAATAGACCAAGAGAAAATTACGATGGTTTTGGTGAAATTTCTGATGTTTGTATCAAAAGAAAAATACGCAATCGCTTGCAGGACATGGGCAAAGAAATATTTGTTCAATCCGATGAGAGGAGAAAAGATGGGTTTAGAAGCCTGAAAGATAGGGCTGATGGTTGTGAAGAACTTAAAAAATCAAGCAAAGACAAGGAGCAATATGCAAAAATAGCTTGCGAAAAATGGATTGATGTTAGAAGTTTCGGACAGGTTTTTGCGTTTAAAAAGGGTAAGGAGGATAATTCTGTTTCAATAGGTATACGAGGACCTGTTTCAATTCATTCAGCAGTAAGCGTTTCTCCAATTGAAATATCAAGTATGCAAATCACTAAAAGTGTTAACGGAGAAACAGGAAAAGATCCTGATAAGAAAAGTCCTGATACAATGGGTATGAAACATAGGGTTGAGTTTGGCGTTTACGTAATTTATGGAAGCATTAATACCCAATTAGCAGAAAAGACCGGTTTTAGTGAAGAGGATAGTGACCTTATTAAAAAAGCACTCGTTACACTTTTTGAAAATGATTGTTCCTCTGCTCGTCCTGATGGTAGTATGGAGGTTTGTAAGGTGTATTGGTGGAAACATAATGCTAAGATGGGACAGTATTCTTCTGCAAAGGTACATAGGAGCTTGCAGGTTGTGCCAAATGTTGAAATTCCGAAAAATATTGATGATTATAATATCTTCCATGAAACATTAGAAGGACTAATCCCAGAGATATATGATGGAATATAAAGAAGATGATTTTTTGCTATTGTCTGGAATACAGCACTTTGTATTTTGTAAACGGCAGTGGTCATTAATACATATTGAACAGCAATGGCAAGAAAACCTTCGTACAGTTGAGGGACAAATTCTTCATGAAAAAACACATGATGACACCATAAAAGAAAAACGTGGGGATTTGATTATCTCTCGGGGCATGCGGGTCTTCTCATATACTCTCGGGATAACTGGAGCTTGCGATGTTGTCGAACTCCACAGGGCTTCGGATGGGGTGAATATATTTGGCCGGGATGGAACTTATAGGCCAGTTCCTATAGAGTATAAACGTGGAAAACCAAAAGAAAATGAAGCCGATGTTCTGCAGCTATGTGCACAGGCAATGTGTCTTGAAGAAATGTTATTATGTAAAATTCACGAAGCATTTTTGTACTATGGGGAAACAAAACGCCGGCTAAAAATTACAATTAATGATGATTTGCGTGAGCGTGTTAAGACTATCCTTAAAGAAATGCATGAATTATATGACAGGAGATATACTCCCAAAGTTAAAATATCTAAAAGTTGTAAAGCCTGTTCACTTACTGATATATGTATGCCAAAGCTATGTAAAAACCCCTCCGTTAAGAGTTATATCAATAAAAACCTGTGGGAGGTGGATGAATGAGGAAGTTACTTAATACACTCTATATTACCTCTCCCAATGCTTATTTATCACTTGATGGTGAAAATATTGTAATTTTAAGACAAGAAAAAGAAGTCTCAAGAATTCCATTACATAATCTTGAAGGCATTGTTTCTTTTGGTTATACAGGTGCAAGTCCAGCATTAATGGGTGCATGTGCCAAACGTAATATTACATTAAGTTTTATGAAACAAAGTGGAAAATTTCTCGCCAGAGTAGTTGGTGAGGTCAGAGGTAATGTTACTTTAAGAAAGGCCCAATATAGGCTGTCGGATAGCCCCGAGGACAGCAATAAAATTGCTAGGAACTTTATTTTGGGGAAGATTTATAATGCGCGTTGGGTGATTGAACGTGCAACTCGGGACTATGCAATACGACTTGATGTTGATAAATTAAAAAGGGTTTCTAAAGTTCTTGTAAATTCTTTGAAATTAGTTGAACAAAGTGATGATTTAGAACAACTTAGGGGTTATGAGGGGGAAGCAGCATCACAGTATTTTAGGGTATTTGACGATTTAATTCTTCAGCAAAAGGAACAATTTTATTTTCGCTCTCGGAATAAACGCCCTCCTCTTGATAATGTTAACGCTATGTTGTCATTTGTATATACGCTTTTAGCTCATGATGTTGCAGCTGCATTAGAAACAGTTGGACTTGATCCTTATGTCGGATTTTTACATCGGGATCGACCGGGGAGGATTTCGCTTGCTCTTGATATGATGGAGGAGTTGCGCTCGGTTTATGCAGATAGATTTGTCATTTCTTTAATTAATAAAAGAGAAGTAAATGCAGAAGGTTTTACTCAAAAGGAAAATGGTACGGTTATTATGAATGATGATATAAAAATAACAATTTTAAAAGCTTGGCAGAGTAAGAAACAGGAAATAATTAAACATCCCTTTTTACAAGAAAGATTATCATGGGGACTTGTTCCTTATGCCCAGGCAATGCTACTGGCTAGATTTATACGCGGCGATTTGGACGGATATCCACCGTTTATGTGGAAGTAGGTGATAAAATGTTAGTGCTTATAACCTATGATGTAAATACCCAAACACCGGCTGGGCGGAAACGTTTGCGCCAGGTTGCAAAGCAATGTGTGAATTATGGTCAACGTGTTCAAAATTCAGTATTCGAATGTATATTAGATGCAGCTAAATGTCGTGAGGTGCAGCATAAACTTGAGCAAATTATCGATAAGGATACAGATAGCTTGCGCTTTTATTATTTGGGAAATAATTACAAAAACAAAGTTATGCATATAGGTGCCAAAGAATCTTTTGATGTTGAGGGTATACTTATAATTTAGTGCGAATGTGAAGCGAACACGAAATCTTGAGAGCTTTCGCACCGTAAATATAGTGAAAATCCTTTGTGAAAAGAAAAATATATGATAGGAGTGGTGTAATTTAAACATAAAAATGCAAAAAGGACTAAAAATCTCATCAAATCAACGTATTTTTGTTCATTTTTGCTGTCGCACCCTATATGGGTGCGTGGATTGAAATCC
>JAQUIZ010000150.1 GCA_028683355.1 Fermentimonas sp. | reverse complement strand
TCTATGTATCATCGCGAGGTGATTATTACCATACCCCTTCAAAAACATTCATTATAGATACAAGAACCGATAAGGTCATTGGAGAGATTGCAGATCTTCCTAATAGTAATATGACTCTCTGCCGTGACTCACTTTATGTATATAGTAACGAATGGAGTTATATCTCCAATAACTGGGCTGTTTCGTACGCAATAGTAGACACTCGAACCAAAAAAGTCGTTACACGCAATTTCATTAAAGACGGCACAGATAAAAATATAAAAGTTCCTTATGGTATAGCCGTGAATCCTAATACGGGTGATTTTTTTGTCACTGACGCCAAAGATTATGTTTCACCCGGAACATTACACTGCTTCAATAAAGACGGCATTAAGAAATGGTCAGTAACTACGGGCGATATACCTGCACACATTGTATTCACACGCAAGAAATTACAATCAATAAACGATTAAAAAAATGAAAAAAATTTTCACAATGCTTACATTGATTACAATGTTTGCATCATGTCAGGAGGATTATGAGAATCCAATCGAACCAACACAAAAACGTGTAACTATCTCACCTACCATTACTCGTGGAGCACATTCAGCTATCGCTACCCGTGCAACCGAGCTGTCGTTTGAACAGGGAGATAAAATTGGAGTGACGATCATCAAAGATGACCAGTCTAAACATGCAGATAATGCGCTAATGACCTACACGGATGGGGCTTTTATTGGCAATACTAGCTGGTATGAAGGTGCAGCAACTTCAAAAATACTTGCATACTATCCGTATGCAAGTACAGGTATGCCAACAACATTTTCTGTTGAATCGGATCAGACTATGGGGTATGGTTCTTCCGACCTTATGGGAGCTGTAAAGTTGGATGTTACGCCAACAAAGGATGCGGTGGATATGATATTTAAGCATTTGTTAGCCAAAATCGTTGTCAACGTGCTGCAAACAGATGAAGAGATAAGCTCTGTTACGATCAGTAACTCGCTGCCTACAGCAACTATTAACTGGGATGATCTAGCTGTAACAGTAAATCAAACAGCCACAGCGACAGACATTACTGCACAAAGCGTTACAGCAAACTCCACTTACCGTGCTATTATTATCCCTCAAACTGTAGCCTTATCTATCGCTGTAACAACCAAGCAAGGTGAAACCTTTACAAAAAAGTTATCATCTGCAACAATAGAAAGTGGCGGACAGTATACGGTAAATGTAAAAATTGTTGACGGGCAGCTTAAGGTAAGTATGACCGGTGATATTGAGAATTGGACTGATGAAGGGGAAATAGGGGGAGAAGTGATTGACCCAAATCCTGAAGGAGCAACAGCTTATGTTACCAAAGTGCTTGATTACATGCCAGCCGTTGGACAATTCACTAACAAGCTTCCCGTATATGTGGACGGCGATACGCAAGATGATATGAATGCGAAGGCATTGAAAGAAATCAATAACAGTAAAAAGGGAGGCATGATTACTCTTGGTGGATTTGGCGGTTATGTAGTGGTTGGATTTGACCATACGATTGCCAATATTGCTGGCAAACGCGACTTCCGTGTTCTGGGTAATGCTTTCTACGCTGATACCAATCCGAACCCTGACGCTCCATTGGGAGGTAGTTGCGAGCCGGGTATAATAATGGTTTCATATGATGCTAATAATAATGGTGTTGCGGACGACGAGTGGTATGAGATCGAAGGAAGTGCACACAAAGATCCCACTAAAGAGCTGTGGTACTCTATGGCGGTAGCTAATGGAAATGATGTGAATCTATATCGCGACTACAAAATTACATATTACAAACCGGAAAACGAACCTGCAAAAGAGGATTGGGGAACTTATATCCGTTGGGAAGATAACAAAGGAAATTCTGGATATAAGGTTAAGAATCAATTCCACAATCAATGCTACTATCCCCTATGGGCTGATAATACTATATCTTTTAAAGGAACTTGCCTGCCTCAAAACGGTATAGATGAAAGCGGTATAGGGAACTATTTTGTGCTTTATAGATTCAACTACGGGTATGCTGATAATGAAATAAATACAAAAGATGAAGCTGCTATTGATATTGATTGGGCAGTAAATAGCAAAGGGCAAAAAGTACACCTCCCGGGAGTTGATTTTATCAAGATTTATACAGGCGTAAACCAAGAAAGTGGATGGTTGGGAGAATGCTCAACCGAAATATCCGGAGTTGAAGACTTACACGTACTAGGAATTAGTATTGATACTCGCAACTAAAGAATAAACAGTTAAAACGATTAAAACAATGAAAAAAATTTTCACAATGCTTACATTGATTGCAATGTTTGCATCATGTCAGGAGGATTATGAGAATCCAATCGAACCAACACAAAAACGTGTAACTATCTCACCTACCATTACTCGTGGAGCACATTCAGCTATCGCTACCCGTGCAACTGAGCTGTCGTTTGAACAGGGAGATAAAATTGGAGTGACGATCATCAAAGATGACCAGTCTAAACATGCAGATAATGCGCTAATGACCTACACGGATGGGGCTTTTATTGGCAATACTAGCTGGTATGAAGGTGCAGCAACTTCAAAAATACTTGCATACTATCCGTATGCAAGTACAGGTATGCCAACAACATTTTCTGTTGAATCGGATCAGACTATGGGGTATGGTTCTTCCGACCTTATGGGAGCTGTAAAGTTGGATGTTACGCCAACAAAGGATGCGGTGGATATGATATTTAAGCATTTGTTAGCCAAAATCGTTGTCAACGTGCTGCAAACAGATGAAGAGATAAGCTCTGTTACGATCAGTAACTCGCTGCCTACAGCAACTATTAACTGGGATGATCTAGCTGTAACAGTAAATCAAACAGCCACAGCGACAGACATTACTGCACAAAGCGTTACAGCAAACTCCACTTACCGTGCTATTATTATCCCTCAAACTGTAGCCTTATCTATCGCTGTAACAACCAAGCAAGGTGAAACCTTTACAAAAAAGTTATCATCTGCAACAATAGAAAGTGGCGGACAGTATACGGTAAATGTAAAAATTGTTGACGGGCAGCTTAAGGTAAGTATGACCGGTGATATTGAGAATTGGACTGATGAGGGTGAGCTTACAGAAGAAGAAACAGAATCTGGATTAGATTATGAATTACGTGTTTTAACCTTTGAAGATGTAGATTACAAGGGTACTCATGAAAATAGCAGTATTGATTACTGGTCATCTCTTATTGACGCCCCTCAGTATGGAGGACCTCTACTTTACGGAGACTATATGGATGCTAATTATAGTTGGTACGATGAGAATAACACGTTTATAGCACATGAGTTCCCCGAAAACTACAATGCACGCGTATATTGGGGTGGTGGACATGCCATATCCAATTATATAGAGCTTGATTTGGATATGGGTTCTCACGAAACTCAACTAGCTGTTTATTATAAAAATGAAACGACCGGATATGGTGGGAATAATGGTTCTGAGAACTTTTGTATGCATTTTGGATATATAGATGGCTCTTCCTTTAATCAAACTGAAAATTTACCTTCATTTTATTTCAAAGATGGTAAGGCTCGAGTAGTAGATCATATGTATGTTATGCTTAACACCTATTTGGCTAACTGTATCCTTAACGGGAACTCTTTGACCGATCCTTGTGGCCCGGATGATTGGGTTAAGATAGTCGCAACGGGATACGATGAAGCTGGCGATAAGGTAAAAGATGTGGATTTTTTCCTAACTACAGGAATTTTAGGGGTAGTTATGACAGATTGGCAAAAATGGGATTTATCATCACTGGGCAAAGTGGCACGTATTGAGTTCAACATCGCGGGTAGTAACGATAATGGTTACGGCTTCAGCCAACCAGCATATTTTGCTTACGATGATGTAGCAGTCCGTTTTGATAAATAAGTTTCAATTCGATTAAATATTAATATCATTTTATAAAACCTTACCTATTATTGTTATGTAACCTTCAATAATAGGTAAGGCTCTTTAAGACAAAATACGTAGTATTATGCAAATAAAAAAGGCGTTTTTATACTTTGTTTCCTTCTTTCTCTTAGGTACACTATTTACTTCGTGTGATAAGGAGGACACCCTTCCTACTCCATATGTATTGCAAAAAGAGGATGTATCTGTAAATGTTCCTGATGGAGGCTTCACAGTTCAGTGTAATCAACTTTTAAAAGTTATGGTGACAAGTGTTTCTGATGAAGGTGTATCATATCAATGGTTTATTGATAATGAGCTTGTTGCTCAAACAAAGAATTTGGAACATATGTTTGAAAAAGGTGGAGAGTATGACCTGACTTTGGTGGTTAATCAGTTTCCAATCGAATTAGAATACGATTTTAAGGTTAATGTGAAGTTTGGAGAAATAGTCATTCCTCCTGAAGGTGCAACAGCATATATAACTAAAATATTCGATTATATGCCTGCTGTTGGCCAGTTTACTAATAAGCTCCCTTTATATGAAAATGGGGATACTCAGGCACAGATGAACGAAAAGGTTTTAGCAACAATCGGAAATAATAAAAAAGGAATGATTACTCTTGGAGGATTTGGAGGCTATGTAGTTATGGGCTTCGATCACACAATTATGAATGTAGCCGGCAAACGAGACTTCAGAGTTCTGGGTAATGCTTTCTACGCGGATGCTAATCCAAACCCCAATGCACCAGAGGGAGGTAGCTGTGAGCCGGGGGTGATAATGGTAGCATATGATGCCAATAAAAATGGCATTCCCGATGATAATGAATGGTATGAGATTGCAGGGAGTGCACACAAAGATCCCACTAAAGAGCTGTGGTACTCTATGGCTGTAGCTAATGGAAATGATGTGAATCTATATCGCGACTACGAAATTACATACTACAAACCTGAAAGCGAACCTGCAAAAGAAAATTGGGGAACCTATATCCGTTGGGAAGATAACAAAGGAAATTCAGGGTATAAGGTTAAAAATCAATTTCACAATCAATGTTACTATCCCCTATGGGCTGATAATGATAAAATATCTTTTAAAGGGACCTGCCTACCACAAAATGGAATAGACGAGAGCGGTATGGATAACTATTTTGTGCTTTATAAATTCGATTACGGGTATGCAGATAATGAAGTAAATTCAAAAGACGATACAGCCATTGATATTGATTGGGCAGTAAATGACAAGGGGCAGAGAGTGCACCTCCCAGGAGTTGATTTCATAAAAGTATACACTGGTGTGAATCAGGAAAACGGATGGCTAGGTGAGTGTTCAACCGAAATTATGGGAGTTGAAGACCTTCATATATTGGGTGTTAATATTAATACACGTCAATAATATTTTAGATAAAAAAGGAATATCATAAAAAATCAAGATAAATACCATATTATGAAAAAGAACAAGATAAATCTTAGATTCAGTGTCATTACACTTATGATACTATTAGCTGCGATGAGTAGACTACTTCCTCATCCTCCAAATTTTGCACCTATAGGTGCAATGGCTCTTTTCGGAGCTGCCTATTTTAGTAAAAAATATTGGGCATTCATTATTCCAATAGCTTCTATGTGGGTTAGCGATTTAATTTTGAACAATGTGATTTACGGACAGTACTTTGACCATTTCGTATGGTTTTACAGTGGATCATTGTTTACCTATGGGGCATTCGCATTAATCGTTGTGCTTGGAATGTTTACACTTAAAA
>JAQUIZ010000149.1 GCA_028683355.1 Fermentimonas sp. | reverse complement strand
TCATTTTCACCTTGTGTCATATAAAGGTTGGTTCCTCCGCCCAGACCAATATACCAATTATCACTTGCTTTGTTTTTCAGATACACTGTACCCTGAGAAACGTTTTGTACTTCCTGTGCACTTATGCTGAAAGCAATAAGAGCAGTAAATAAAAGTAAACTAAACTTTTTCATAAATTTTCAATTCTAATTAAACATTTTTTATTACAATAACTCGATATCTGATGTCATGGTGCTTCTGTAATTGATTGCAGAACCAC
This sequence comes from Fermentimonas sp., assembly GCA_028683355.1. Classification (GTDB taxonomy): domain Bacteria; phylum Bacteroidota; class Bacteroidia; order Bacteroidales; family Dysgonomonadaceae; genus Proteiniphilum. The sequence goes on along the minus strand of JAQUIZ010000149.1, from coordinate 5,423 downwards.
TTTTAAAGTTTTTATTTATAACGTTTCCGTTATAAAAATGTTCGGAAAAATTAATGTAAAACTGTAATAGTTCCATAATTCAACCTTAATAGCTATGCAATTTACTTAACATTAAAACTATTAAACGCAAATATAAAACTTAATTTTCACATATTTCCCTTTTTGTGTAAAAAAACTCCAAAAAACAGTGATTATGTGTTGTTTTTCCACATTTACGTCTTCCAAGCCCGCTAAATAGGCCGAAAGATTAGATAAATCAGCCTAAATAGCTTTTTAGTAATTTGCTCCTTGAATCTTGTCTGAGTCTCCGTATGGCTTTTTCTTTGATTTGGCGTACACGTTCGCGGGTTAATTGAAATTTGTCACCAATCTCCTCAAGTGTCATTTCCTGGCATCCAATACCGAAAAACATTTTAATAATATCACTCTCTCTCTCAGTGAGAGTAGATAAAGCTCTGTCAATCTCTTTCTGAAGAGATTCATTTATAAGTTTACGGTCAGCTACCGGAGCATCATCATTTACCAATACATCCAGCAGACTGTTATCCTCACCTTCAACAAAAGGCGCATCCATTGATATATGACGACCTGATACCTTTAGTGAATCGGTTACCTTTTCTACAGGTATATCAAGAACAGTAGCAAGTTCTTCAGCAGAAGGACGACGTTCATTCTCCTGCTCAAATTTCTGAAAAGCCTTGCTGATTTTATTAAGTGATCCAACCTGGTTTAAAGGCAGCCTCACGATACGAGACTGCTCGGCAAGTGCCTGCAGAATCGACTGACGAATCCACCATACTGCATAACTGATGAATTTAAACCCCCTGGTTTCGTCAAACTTCTCAGCAGCTTTTATTAATCCCAGGTTCCCTTCGTTGATAAGGTCAGGTAAACTCAATCCCTGATTCTGGTATTGTTTAGCTACTGAAACCACAAATCGGAGATTAGCCCTGGTTAGTTTTTCCAACGCCTGGCGGTCACCCTTTTTAATGGCTTGTGCCAATTCCACTTCTTCTTCCACGGTAATCAGGTCTTCACGACCGATTTCCTGCAGATATTTATCTAAAGAAGCACTCTCACGATTAGTGATCGATTTTGTAATTTTTAATTGTCTCATTTATATCTTATCCTTCTGTATATTTTCTCGTTAATAAACTTTAGGGGGTGCAAAAATACAAAATATTTTTATCATCCCACTTGTAAAATCCATAATAGTAATAAAACCATAGCAAAGGTAATCGGCATGTAACCCGATTCCTTTGCTATAGAAACATTTATCGCTCTGTTTTTGTTACAGAAAAAGTGCGAATTAACTTTACTTAACTCAGTTGTTTACTGTGCTGAAAGGTCGATAGCAATATATTGTGTTCTTCCGTTAGGGTAAAAACCAGCTATCAATAACACTTTGTCTTGTCTGTTTTGTGTAGAAGCCACTATTGTTTTTAATTCACTTTCGCTGTTTACAGGGGCATTGTTTATTCTCATGATTATAAATCCTTTGTTGATACCCTCTTTTCTGAACAGACCGTTTGTTTCTACACTCTCAACTTCAATACCACTTGAGATTCCTAAACTCGCCTTTCTTTCGTCAGTAAGGGGTTTGAAAGTTGCTCCAAGCTGACTCAAGGCATCTGTGCTGCGGGTAATTTCAGTATTACCTTCGTCATTCTTAAGTTCGATGTTAAACTTTTGTTCCCTGTCGTTTCTCTTTACTGTTACGCTGATCTTGTTACCAGGTCTGTATCTGTTAAGTTGATTCTGTAATTCAGCGAAATTTCGAATAGGTACATCGTTTATTTCAGTAATGATATCTCCTTTTTCCAGACCTGCAGCCTTTGCAGCACTGCGTTCAGAAAAATCTTCTACTAAAACACCAGTTATCTGCGACAGTTCTCTTGCTCTTTCAGGATTCTCACGTCTTATGTTGTCAATATTTGGTACCTGAATTCCAAGGTATGCGCGTTGAACTGCTCCATACTCTTTTAAATCTGCCGCAACTTTACCGGCGATAGAAATTGGAACGGCAAATGCATAACCGGTAAAATTACCTGTCTGTGAGAATATAGCTGTATTTATGCCAACAAGTTCTCCTCTCGTATTAACCAAAGCACCTCCGCTGTTTCCCGGGTTTACAGCTGCATCCACCTGTATAAACGACTGAAGGCCTCCATTTATAACATTTCCCCTGTTTTTAGCACTTACAATTCCTGCAGTAACCGTTGAAGTAAGGTTAAAGGGATTTCCTACTGCCAATACCCATTCACCAACTTCTAATGCATCTGAATTTCCGAATGTGAGATAAGGAAAATCTTCGCCTTCTATCTTAATAAGAGCAATGTCGCTCTGGGGATCTGTGCCAACAACCTTAGCCAGAAATTCTCTGTTGTCGTTAAGAGATACAGATACTTCATTAGCGTTTTCTACTACGTGGTTGTTTGTGATTATATAACCATCACTTGAAATGATGACTCCTGAACCAAAGCCTACCTGTTCACGTGGTTGTGAAGGTGTACGATCACCAAATCCAAAGAAAAAATCAAATGGATTAATATATTGTTGCTGGCTCACAGTTTTTGTTTTAACGTGGACAACACCATCAACTGATCTTTTTGCTGCTTCTGTAAAATCAGGATAGCCTTGTGATGTAGTAAGGTTTGTCAGTACAACATTTTTATTCTGATCAAAAGTTGCAGAATAGGCCCCGATCTCTTCAGATGTTACTGTATTGCCTGATGATCTTCCGGCGTTATTTCTGTTTATAACATTATACCCAAGTAAAGTAACTACTGAACTAACAACAGCTATCAGTACAATGAAAAGTACATTTTTCGTTTTATTTGTATTCATATTCCTTGATTTAATTTAATGTTATCTCTTTATCATCAAATATAACGCAAATAGTAGACAAATTAATTTCTGCAGGAGCCACTTTTAACACTTTTAACTGAATAAAAATAGGATTAACCCGATTTAACCTTGCAAAACTACTTATACCACCTCCTGACTGACATAATGGCACGGTTCCGACTGTTGGCATACTTGGTAAAACGTTGATTGTATATGGGTTGCATTAGGTCGAACAGCAGCAACTGAATATTAAATTTACCTGCACCGAAATGTTTACCGTTTTTATTTATTACTGACATCCGGATCAGAAGCTGAATAATGAAAAGCAGTAATGCAAAGCCAAGTAATATGTAGTTAGATGTCAGAATACCTGTTACTACTGAGGCTATAAATAAAAGTAAGAAAGAGTATTTAGAGAGATTTTCAAATCCAAAGAATAGGGAAGAGAATCCTTTGTAAAGCTGTTTTGTGTATAAGTGTCTTGACTTAAGTGATCTCCAGGTTGCAAGGTTTTCCACGCTATCCGTTTCTGTTATGCTTTTAGCAGAAACAACCACATCTGTATTTCGTTTATTGGATATTCGGTTTATAAAAAGATCATCTTCTCCACCATCAATACCCAGTATTGCAGAAAAACCTTTATTCTTAAAAAAAAGCTCTTTCTTGTATCCCATGTTTCTTCCTGTTCCCATAAAGGGTTTACGAGAAATGGCACGCGATAAAAATTTAATGTGATGAATCAGATTGTCATATTTAATGAAGCTGCTGTATGACATCTTCTCAGGGGCCTGCAAATTACTGTACCCCAGGATTATATCCTTTCCTTGTGTGAATTGTTTTCCAAACTCTCTTATCCATTCCGATGAGCATGGTTTGCAATATGATTCAGTAAAAAGTAGAAAATCATTTTTTGCTGCTTTTATACCTACTGTCAGCGCCAGTTTTTTTTCATTTATCTCGTCAGCTTCAGCAGGAATAAATGTGTGGTATAGTTGTGGATATTTATTTGAAGCTGCCTTTAAAACAGTATCTGTTTCGTCAGTTGAACCGCAGTTTACAACAATTACTTCGAAGTTAGGGTAATCCTGTTCCAAAACAAAAGGCAGATTTTTCTCTAACTGTTCTGAATCATTTTTTGAGCTGATAATAACTGAAATACCAGGGAGATTACTATCATCAACTGTTATGTCTTTCCTTTTAATCTCATGATTGAAAGGCTTCCTGTAAACAAAGAGATTATAACACAGCAAAATTAAAAAGAAAAAAAGCAATACAGCACCCAAAAACCATTCATAGATGGAGAACTGGGCAACATAAGAAAAAATAAAATCCATTATTATATTGATATTCTAAAGAAAAATGCAACAGGTTGATTCGTGTATTAATTTCCGGCTGATAACGGCTTAAAGTGTGTCTGAGAAAAAGGATGCCGGTATATCCCTGCAATTGTACCTTGATACCATTGTTTCTCCATAGGCACCGGCAGAACGAATAGCTATCAAATCTCCTCTGGTTGCCCTGTTTAGCATTATTTGTTCGGCAAACAGGTCACTTGACTCACAAATCGGACCTACAACATCGTATGGTGTGTACTCTTCTTCGGAACTAATATTCTCAATATGGTGAAAAGCCTGGTACAGGGCGGGTCTTATCAAATCAGTCATCCCTGCATCAATTATGAGAAAATTTTTCTTAATCCCCTCTTTTATGAAAAGTGTGCGACTGATTAACGTTCCGCAAGGAGCAACAACCGACCGTCCCAATTCGAAATGTAATGTCTGGCCATCCCAAAGATCCAGATACCTGTCAAATAACCTGAAATAGGATTCGAAATCAGCCATCGGAAAATGGTTGGGGTGCTGGTAGTTTATACCCAATCCCCCGCCTACATTTAAAACAGGCAGATCAATACCCTCTTGTTTTAACCAGTTACGTATCTCTTTAACCTTCACGCAAAGGTCTTCAAATGATGTAAGATCAGTTATCTGAGAGCCTATGTGAAAATGAATTCCGATGAGTTTGATATTTGATGATGACTTAACAGTTTTCAGAGTCAGAGGAAGATCCTGCTCGTTTATACCAAACTTGTTTTCGCTCAGTCCGGTAGTAATATATTTATGTGTTCGGGCATCTACGTTAGGGTTTATTCTTAAAGCCACGGAAGCGGTTTTCCCTTTTTTTGCCGCAAGTGAGTTTAATACTTCAATTTCAGGAATCGACTCTACGTTAAAGCAGAAAATATCGTTATCAAGTCCAATGTTAATCTCCTTATCTGTTTTACCAACACCTGCAAAAGCAATCTTAGAGGGATCAAATCCACACTCCAGTGCTCTCAAAATTTCATTCCCGCTTACACAGTCTGCACCAAATCCATAAGATGCAATCTCCTTTAGAATACGTGGATTAGAATTTGCTTTTAAAGCGTAATGTACATGAAAGGGCTTATTCTCAGTCTCTTTTAATATAGCACCAAGTGTTTTGTGCAATAGCTCCATATCGTAGTAATAGAAAGGAGTCTCAAGTTGTTCGAACTTATCGTTTGGGAATTTTCCTTTGATCATTAATTATCTGTTTAT
>JAQUIZ010000035.1 GCA_028683355.1 Fermentimonas sp. | reverse complement strand
AGCAGACCAATTTCTGGAAGATTATTATAACCAGGATTTAACAAATGATGAATTATCAGAAGTTAATACAATTAAAAGCTTGATGAATGAATATATCAGAAACACCAACCTGAAATAACTAAAATAATTGTGTATTTATCATCTATATTCGTAATTTTGCACTAATTCTGCTCTCAATCAGAACAGATTTTAAATAATGACTCACAATTACAGTTTTTTTTGAATTACTGTAAATAGAAAAGAACCTTATGAAACTTATTAATGCAAATTCTGCAGCACTTTTTGGTATTGGGTCCCTGGCTTTTTTAGCTTCATGCCAGACTCAGGTGAAAGAGCAACAGCGTCCGAACATCATTTTCATCATGAGTGATGATCATGCCTATCAGGCTATCAGTGCTTATGGTAAAGGACTTAACGAAACTCCTAACATCGACAGACTGGCTAATGAGGGTGCCATGTTTACCCGATCTACTGTTACAAACTCAATCAGTGCTCCAAGTCGCGCCGTTTTGTTAACAGGTAAGCATAGTTTTGTTAACGGAAAAGTTGATAATCTGCAACCTTTCGACTGGGATCAGCCAAATTTCCCCAAGCTTCTGCAGGCTAACGGTTACCAGACAGCGATGATCGGTAAGATACACATGGATGGCATTCCACAAGGGTTTGATTATTCAATGGTGTTGCCGGGACAGGGTGAATACTATAACCCGGATTTCTTTATTAACGGGGAAAAGATTAGAAAAGAGGGCTATTGTACTGATATTATTACAGATGAAACTATCGACTGGATAAAAAACAGACGCGATAAAGATAAACCATTTGCTGTTTTATATCACCAGAAAGCGCCACACCGCAACTGGCTGCCTGCTCCCGAATATCTTACACTGTATGATGATGTAACTTTTGAACCGCCTGCTACATTCTTTGATGATTATGAAGGTCGCGGTACAGCAGCAAAAGAGCAGGAGATGGAAGTTCATGGTCATGCCAGATGGGGACATGATTTCAAATTTATTGTTTCACCGGATGGTGACAGCACTGGTTTCTACAATCAGTTGAAGAGGTTTACTCCTGAACAGCGGGAACACTGGCTCTCAGTTTATACTCCGCAGAATGAGGAGTTTAAAGCCAACTATGCTAATATGACTGACAGGGAAATAGCTGTATGGAAATATAACCGCTATATTAAGGATTACCTGCGCACTATCAAATCGGTAGATGATGGCGTGGGTGAACTGCTCGACTTTCTTAAAGAATCAGGCCTTGACGAAAACACAGTTGTTATTTACACCTCAGATCAGGGTTTCTATCTTGGTGAACATGGCTGGTTTGATAAAAGGTTTATGTATGAGGAGTCGTTCAGAACCCCACTATTGATAAGATACCCCAAAGAAATCAAGGCAGGTACGGTAATTGACAAACTTGTACAAAATCTCGACTACGCACCTACAATTCTAGACTATGCCGGTGTTGAGGCTCCTGAAGAAATGCAGGGTGAGTCGTTCCGCAAACTAGTCTCAGGCAAAACTGACGAATGGCGTGATGCTGTATATTATACTTATTACGAATACCCTGCAGAGCACATGGTTAAGCGTCATTACGGGGTGTCCACTGAAAGGTATAAGCTTATTCATTTTTATTATGATATAGATGAATGGGAGATGTACGATCTGGAAAAAGATCCTCAGGAGATGAATAACATCTATAACAACCCTGAGTATAAGGATGTACAGGTGGCTATGCACAAAAGGCTTGAGGAGCTGCGTGAATATTATGGCGACAGTGATGGGCTTAATGACAGGTATTTGAAAGAATATCTTGAACATATGTCAGGAAACTAAACAATCATGTTCATAGTAATAGCATTTATGCTTTTTGGGGGTATTATCGGTTACTTTCTGCGCAAGAAAGAGCTCGGTAATATCCCCAAAATAATTACCTTACTTATCTGGCTCCTTTTATTTCTTTTGGGAGCTGAGGTTGGGAGCAATTCAGATATAGTTGCCGGACTTCCAACAATCGGCAAAGAAGCGCTAATAATAACAACAGCTGCGGTCTTGGGCAGCGCGGCCATGGCATTGTTACTATGGAAGCTGATAAAAAAAGGTAAGAGATAACACCATGAAAGGAAGTATAACCATAGTCTCTTTTTTTATACTTGGCGCCTTATTGGGTTATTTCGAACTCATACCTCTTTCTCTGGTTGAGAGCGATGCAAGTTTCTATGTTCTTTGTGCATTGATGTTCTTTGTAGGTTTAAGCATAGGCAGTGACTCAAAAACCCTGAAAAGCTTCAAAAAGCTGAATCCGAAATATTACCTTTTACCACTCGCAACTATTTTTGGTACTTTGGCCGGCTGTGCAATCATTTCACTTGCTTTGCCTGACAGGTCGGTTACAGATATTATGGCAATTGGCAGCGGATTCGGTTACTACTCATTATCAAGCATTTTCATTACCGAATACAGAGGTGCAGAACTGGGCACAATTGCATTGCTGTCTAATATCATACGCGAACTCAGTGCCCTGCTTTTTGCTCCATTCCTTGTTAAATATTTCGGAAAGCTCGCAACTATTTCTGTTGGTGGAGCCACAACCATGGATACCACTCTCCCTGTAATCCTTAAATTTTCAGGAAAAGAGTTTATAGTTGTATCTGTATTTCATGGCTTTATTCTCGATCTGAGCGTACCTTTTCTGGTTACATTCTTTTGTTCTTTCTGAATTAATTATTTACTTTGAACAACACAATATAGTTACTCAATTTAATTAAAATGAAAAAAACCCTGTTAATTCTTACTTCAGCAATTTTGCTGCTATCTTGCATTTCAAGTAAAAACAAAACTCAACCGGAAGTTCAATACTCTTCAAACCCGGTTCTGGATGGCTGGTATGCCGACCCTGAAGGGATTATCTACGGAGATAATTACTGGATCTTCCCAACATATTCTGACTATTATGAAAATCAGATTTTCTTTGATGCTTTTTCATCACCCGACCTGGTAAACTGGACTAAACACGAAAACATTCTGGATTCGTCTGAGGTAAAATGGGCTCACAAGGCAATGTGGGCACCGGGTGTTATTGAGAAAGATGGTAAATACTACTTTTTCTTTGCTGCTAATGATATTCAAAATAATGATGAAATCGGAGGAATTGGTGTTGCAGTGAGCGATAAACCGGAAGGACCTTATAAAGACCTTTTAGGAAAACCTCTTATCGACAAGATTGTAAATGGGGCACAGCCTATCGATCAGTTTGTATTTAAAGAAAACGACAGCACTTACTATATGTATTACGGTGGCTGGAGACATTGCAATGTTGTTTTGCTAAAAAACGATTTCACCGGAATCAGACCATTCCCTGATGGTGAACTGTATAAAGAGGTTACACCTGAAAGTTATGTTGAAGGACCATTCATGTTCAAGAAAGATGGTAAATACTATTTCATGTGGTCTGAAGGTGGCTGGGGCGGTCCTCACTATAAAGTCGCTTACGCCATTACTGACAATCCTCTTGGACCTTTTGAGCGTATTGATACAATCCTGGAACAAGATCCTGAGGTTGCAACAGGTGCAGGACACCACTCTGTTTTCCACAACAAAAGAACTGATGACTGGTACATGATTTATCATCGCAGACCTCTTGAAGAAACTCATCATAATCATCGTGCAACAAGTATTGATATTATGGAATTTGACGAGAATGGTTTTATTAAACCTGTTAAAATGACTTTCAAAGGGGTGGCGGCAAATCCGTTATAGAGAGACTGACAAGGCAAATTAACAAAGAAACTAATTTCAAAAAGACCATTATCCGGTTTTATACGGAAAATGGTCTTTTTTTGCTTAATAATTATAATTTTTGATGAACATAATTATTACATCGCTTCTGTCAACTCTGTAATTTTAGAGAGTTAATACAGGGATACTACAGAGTTGATACATAATTAATGTGAGTGAAGTATGACTAATTATTCAATAATGTTTTAGCGTCGTTTAAACGCTCATTCCAATCTTCAGATGGTTCCAGTGTATAGAAATATGCAATTGTTTCTTCAAGCTCATTGAGTTTAGCCAAAGATTCAGCAGTGTTTTCCTCACTGTATTTTTCACGCAATATTCTGATCTTTTCAGCATCCTGAATACCTTCAATAAGTCGCTCAAAACGAATAGAGCTGCGTGCATCTGGATACACAATGTATGTATCACCTGCCGGCCAGGTTCTGTAGCGTGAGTCGGTCAGCGGGTTTTCAACCCATGAGTTGTATGCCCATCTGAGCATTCCGTCCAAGTCTGCTGCAACTGTATGCCACCCTGCATATACAGCTTCTGCCGGCTCAGAGAATGTAAACATATTAGCAAACGGGTCTGCGCAACAAACATACCAAGTAGTGTTAAGACCTTCTGCTCTGCGCGAAATTATATCTTCTTTGTCTACTTTACTATTGGCACCTACACTTATATCTTTAATGCCTGGATACTCTTTATAGCTTTTATGATTATCAGCAAGTGAAATACCAAGTTCAGGTGCAGACGTTGCCAAAACTTTCAATGCAGCCTGCATATCAGCAGGTGAACGTTCATCCATTGCAATGTTTGTGATTTCGAGCCACCCCTTAGCTTTTAAATGCTGAGTGAAATCTTTCAGGAAAACACTCCAGAACTCGGCATATTCGTCTGACTGCGCCTTCAGCTCAAGAGTAACCAGCTCCTTTTTTTCCATATCATTATAATGAACCTGATTGTTCCAGGTTAACAATGAGTAGCAGTTGATCATATCTGTCACTCCCAAATCCATCATAAACTCTACCCACTTGTCGAAAACCGTATAATCGAAACTCCAGCTCTGATCTTCGTTTTTGGTCCAAACAATCATATCAGCATAAGCATCAAAAGATTGATTATTCCAGGGGTCTTTGTTCAGGGTAGCTGTAATAACTTTCTGACCTGCATCTGCAAGCATTTTCATAATAGGCCTCATCTTCTCGAAATGAGCATCACTCCACATCTCAAGGTTATGTACCCTGGCTACAGCCGATGGATGCTGCCACAGGTCGAGGTGATAAGCCCATTCCGACGGTTCGGGCAACAACTGATCCACAACCTCAATCTCGATCTCGAAATCCTCAACAAAATCTCTTTCTGCATAAAGGTTAAGCTTTCCCTTATAACTGCCGGCAGCTGCATCGGAGGGTATATCAATGGTTAACCACACCGGCCTTACCGTATTTGCCTCTATGTTGAAGTTATCGAGGTTATCAAGCATATCTGGCGAAAGAGATGCGGCATAATCTTCCGGTTTGCGGTGTCCGCAGCCTTCGGCAAATTCATCTGTCATAACATACCTTACGAATCTTGCCTGAGCAGCTGATGACGGAATTGAACCTGCATCTGACACAAAATCATCAAACTCTAACTCTACCTGATTTACGTCTGAGGTTGTCCAAAGAAGTATTTGAGCAGATACTTTTTCGCCTTTCCATCCGGTTACCTTTTCGCTCTTTCTGATCTCCACCTCAGGAGCAACAGATTTAGGAGTTCTTAAATCAATTGTAATAAACGATGACTGCAAACCCGAGGGTACATCTGACCAGTAGGATAATGTGTCGTTTGTAGGGTCGGCCATCTCCTCGAATGTAACAAATTCTTTTTTAGGCCTCTTGCTGTCACAAGATATAAACGCTGTAAAAAACATACCAATAACTACGAATAGTGTAATGGCTGACTTTAATGATTTAAAATTCATTTTTTTTATTTTTATTTGAAAACTTATTTGATTTACATCTTTAGAACTATATATTATTCAATTCAAAATAACCATATACTGCCGGTGCATTATAGTCTCCTATATGTATCAATCCAGGTCTTGCCACCCTATCCCACCTTACAAGATGGGTAGCATCGAAAACTGAATCATTTACACTAATCCAATTCTCTCCGTCAATACTATAAAAGAATCGAAGTAAACGACCTCTTTCAACCTCTATCTTAAAATAAGGGTCTCCTTTTTCTATGCTATTACTGTAAAGAATTGACTTCTTTCCTTCTCTTACTGATTTAACCTCTACTTTGTTGTTCTTTACACCTATTGCAACCATATTTTTATCATCTCCGTACATGGTGAGACCTTTGAAACTATCATTAACATTATTAACCTTAGTGCTGTAATAATAACGAGTTGTTTGGGGTCTGAGACAGAGATCTGTCTCTACTACCGTACCATGTCCACAGGAGATATAATCTTTCCCGTCTCCATAAAGAATTGGATTTTCTGAATACTTCTCATATGGACCTCGGAAACTGGTTGACCTGGCTACCCTGACATCATAGTCACTGCCCGGACCGCAACAGCTTTTAGCAGAATATATTATATAATAATAGTTGCCCTGTTTGAAATGATATTGACCTTCAAGTCCAATTCCTTCATCTTTTAACAGAGAAAATATTTCACCTTCAAGTCTGAGTCCATCCGATGAAAGGCGACTGCCAAGAAGCTCAATAGGCCGATTGTCAAGACCATATGCCTTCCATGTAATATATAAATCGCCATTATCTTCATATACAAACGGATCTATAGCTTCTGTACCATATTCAATGATGGGACCATGATCCTTAAAATCGAGGGAAGTCCCTTCCGAAGATGCAACGCCTATATAGGAAACATTGTCTGATTTGCGCCGTGCTGTATAATAACAGAACATCTTGTTATTTAGATAATACAGTTCAGGTGCCCAGAAAGAATGTGATGTCCATTCCGGTTTTTCATTAAAAATATGCCCAATTTGCTCCCAGTTTATCAAATCTACAGAAGTGAAAACCGGTAAATGAGGTGCCCACTCTGAAGATGTTGCAGTAACATAGTATGTATCATCCACCTTGATAATACTTGGATCAGCAAAATCACCACGATTTACAGGATTATCAAAATATGAGACATCCTGTGAAAATAAGGCGAGTGAAATCGATAAAAATGCAGGTAATAATAGTAGTCTGTTCATATGACAACAAATATAGTTAAAACAGATTAAGTTTGTGATGTTTTAGTTTATTTAGCACAATATTATAAGGAAATATTATAGTAAATCCAGACAGTTATCTTTTAACCTTAAATACATTAGATACAGTTCATATTCATCAATTTGCAAATAAAAGTAACTAATTATTTCATTTTATCAATTATTCATCTAACTTTGCATCAAATCTACATTAAAATGTTTGAAATGCAGAGATTGTATTCAACATACTCCACTACAACAATGACTATGACCCCTTGGGGGGTTATATAAATTTTCACGTCCGTAAGCAGACACTGCTTTTTATGCTAACCATCCGGTTATTGCATTCAGAATCAAATTTTTTATCAACTAATGCCGTTTAATTAACGGAAAAAGTCTTATACAGATGAAAGTTATGAAGTTCGGAGGGACATCCGTTGGGAATCCCGAAAGTTTACGACAGGTCAGAAATATTATTATAAATGAGAAAGAGCCGGTTATTGTAGTAGTTTCGGCACTTGATGGTGTTACAGACAGACTATTGCTTGCAGCAGATTTTGCGCTTAAAAGCAATCCCGGTTATAAAACGCTGCTTGACGAAATAACTGAAAGACACCGCGTTGTTATAGAGAAGCTCGACTTCACTGACGAAGTTAAGCAACTACTGGTAAAAAAAACAGAACAGCTTTTTGATGAGTTGCAGAATATCCTGCGAGGGGTATTTCTAATCGGCGATCTCTCTCAAAAGACATCCGACAAGATAGTTAGTTATGGTGAGCGTTTGTCGTCTCTCATAGTAAACAGTATGATCACAGGATCACAGCTGTATGATTCAACTAAATTCATCAAAACAAACAAACAATTTAAAAATCATATCCCTGATTTAAGTCGCTCCAATGAGCTGATTAGAAAGACATTTTCTGATATTCCACCCCCAAACATTGCTGTTGTTCCGGGGTTTATCTCTTCAAGTATTGATGATGATGACATCACTAACCTTGGAAGAGGCGGATCAGATTACACTGCTGCAATGATTGCAGCAGCTTTGGATGCTACGATGCTTGAAATATGGACAGATGTAAATGGTTTCATGACAGCTGACCCAAAAATCATTAATTCGGCATATGTAATTGATGAGCTATCATTCATTGAAGCAATAGAACTTTCGAACTTTGGAGCAAAAGTGATATACCCTCCGACAATATTTCCGGTTTATCATAAAAACATTCCTATCTACGTAAGGAACACATTTCACCCTGAAGAAAAAGGAACACTTATACGCGATATTAAACCGACCCGAAACGGAAAGATTATCAAGGGCATATCGTCTATTAACGATACTGCACTGATTACTATTCAGGGACTAGGTATGGTGGGTGTTATCGGTGTAAATAAACGAATCTTTTCAGCTTTAGCTGATAATGGCATCAGTGTATTCATAGTATCTCAGGCTTCATCAGAGAACAGCACCTCTATTGGTGTAAGATCTCAGGATGCACCTCTCTCTCAGAAAGTACTCAACAAGGAGTTTGCACATGAGATTGCAATGGGCAGCATAAATGAGATAATAGTTGAATATGATCTGGCAACAATAGCAATTGTTGGTCAGAATATGAAGCATGTGCCAGGTATCGCCGGCAAATTCTTTGGTGCATTGGGTAGAAACGGAATTAGTATAGTTGCACTTGCTCAGGGTGCCGGTGAAACTAATATCTCATGCGTTATATCCAAAGCAGATCTAAGAAAATCTCTTAATGTTGTTCATGACTCTTTCTTTCTGTCTCCTTATCAGGAACTTAACCTTTTTGTTATAGGCACAGGCACTGTAGGAAGCAAGTTACTCGAGCAAATACGTAAACAGCAATCAACACTTAAGGAACAAAATAAACTCAGAATTAATATTGTTGGGATCGCAAACGGCCGTAAAGCTCTATTTAACCGGGAAGGGGTTTCACTTGACGGATACTACGAAAACCTCATGGAGAAAGGGGTAAAGAGTTCGCCTGAATACATTCGGAACGAAATTCTTAAAATGAATATATTCAACTCTGTATTTGTAGATTGCACTGCAAGTCCCGCTATTGCTGAACTTTATGGTGAACTGATGTCAAGGAATGTATCTGTGGTGACTGCCAACAAAATTGCGGCATCTTCAGATTATCAAAACTACAGTTACCTTAAAGAAACCTCTCGTAAAGCAGGTGTTAAGTTTCTGTTTGAAACAAATGTGGGTGCCGGTTTACCGATTATAAACACTATGAACTCTCTGATAAATTCAGGAGACAAGATAGTCAAACTGGAAGCTGTTTTATCCGGTACGCTTAATTTCATATTTAACACCTTCAGTGAAGAAATTCCATTTAGTAAAGCCGTGAGAATGGCAGTAGATGCTCAGTTTGCTGAACCCGATCCACGTATTGATCTTAGCGGACTTGATGTTACCCGAAAACTGGTAATACTTTCCCGTGAGGCTGGTGCAAAGGTTAATCAGTCTGACGTTGTAAAGAAACTTTTTGTTCCCAATAAGTACTTTGAAGGTTCACTTGAAGAATTCTGGAAAACTGTACCTGAGCTGGATGAATCTTTTGAAGTGCGACGTAAGGAACTGGCTAAGCAGGGGAAGAAACTACGTTTTGTGGCATCTTATGACAATGGAGCCTGTGAAGTAGGATTGCGTGAGGTAGAAAGCGGCCACCCATTTTATGACCTGGAAGGAAGTAACAACATTATAATGATAACCACTGAGCGTTACAACGAGTACCCTATGGTTATTAAAGGTTATGGAGCCGGTGCAAGTGTTACAGCAGCAGGTGTTTTTTCAGATATAATATCTATTGCAAACATTCGATAATAGAAATGTTGCCAAAATAATATATCACAATACGATACAATTTAGAATAAGTAGTTTTAATCGTATGAAATATATAATAATTCTCGGAGACGGAATGTCTGATGAGCCTATTGAAGGACTTGGAAACAAGACTCCACTTCAGGCAGCACAGACACCTTACATGGATATGCTTGCCGGTAATGGGAAGAATGGGCTACTTAATACTGTACCTGATGGTTTTTCTCCAGGCAGTGAGATAGCAAACCTCTCTGTATTAGGTTATGATATTCCCTCTGTATATGAGGGTCGCGGAGTTCTTGAAGCTGCAAGTATGGGTGTAGATATTCTGCCTGACGAAGTGGCCATGAGATGTAATCTGGTCTGTCTCGATGGGGAGTATCTGAAAAACCATTCTGCAGGACATATAACAACTCCTGAAGCAACAGAACTTATTCATTACTTGAACGAAAAGCTGGGGGGAAATCAGTTTAGTTTTCACCCCGGTGTTTCGTACCGTCATGTTTTAAAAATTAAAGGTGGTAGTAAAAACATTGTATGCACCCCACCACACGATATTCCTGAAAAACCTTATCAGCCTTATCTGATTAAACCGGGAAGCAGTAATGCTGAAGCTACTGCAGATGCTTTAAACAGGCTTATTTATGCATCAAGGGAAATATTATCAGATCATCCGATAAATAAAAAGAGAATCGCAGAAGGAAAAGATCCTGCTAACTCAATATGGCCATGGTCGCCTGGATATCGTCCAAAGATGAAAAGGCTGACTGATATGTTCCCGATTAAAAGCGGTTCTGTAATTTCGGCAGTCGACCTGATACGTGGTATCGGTGTATATGCAGGGCTGGAGGTCATAATGGTAGAGGGTGCAACCGGTCTGTATGACACTAACTATGAAGGTAAAGCGAAAGCTGCTATAGAAGCTTTAAAACAAAAGGACTTCGTTTATCTTCATATAGAGGCCAGCGATGAGGCTGGCCATGAGGGAGATGTACCTTTGAAGGTCAAAACCGTAGAGTATCTGGATAGTCGTATAATCAAACCTATTTACGAAGAAATTAAGGACTGGAACGAACCTGTCACTATTGCAATTCTACCGGATCACCCTACTCCTTGTGCAATTCGCACCCATACACGAGATGCGGTTCCTTTTCTTATATGGCACAGGGATATCCAACCCGATAGCGTACAAACTTATGATGAGTTTGCAGCTAAAGAAGGGAGTTACGGTTTATTGTATGCCGACCAGTTTATGAAGACAATATTTAATATTAAATTCTGATTACTGATTATTCAAAACTATGTTATACTACAGTACTAATAACAAAGATACCAAAGCAAGCCTGCAGGAAGCAGTAGTAAACGGGTTAGCTCCTGACAGGGGACTATATATGCCTGATCATATTCCTCAGTTGCCTGCCGATTTTTTTGAAGAAATAGCAAATAGAAGCTTACCGAAAATTGCCTCAGTTGTTGCAGATACATTTTTTGGAGATGATATCAATAAAGTCAGTTTAGATTCAATAGTTACCGAAACTCTGAATTTTGATATCCCTCTCAAGGAAATTGAAAAAGACATTTATGTACTTGAGCTGTTTCACGGACCCACATTTGCATTTAAGGATGTAGGTGCACGCTTTATGGCTCGCATATTATCTTATTTTGTAAAAGAACGCAATCAGGATGATGTGAAAGTGCTGGTTGCCACTTCAGGTGATACCGGCAGCGCTGTTGCAAACGGTTTCCTGGGAGTTGACGGCATTCAGGTATTTGTGCTCTACCCTTCAGGCAAAGTTAGTAAAATGCAGGAAGCACAGTTTACTACACTTGGTCAGAATATTGTAGCTATTGAGGTTGATGGCACTTTTGATGATTGCCAGGCGTTGGTAAAATCAGCTTTTATGGATGAGGAGCTTAATATGCAGTTAAATCTCACCTCTGCAAACTCGATAAATGTTGCACGATTTCTGCCTCAGTCATTTTATTACTTTTATGGCTTCGCACAGATTGTAAAAACACTTAATGACATGGATCTTCTGTTCTCTGTTCCAAGTGGTAATCTTGGTAACCTTACAGCAGGTCTTTTTGCAAAACGAATGGGATTGCCGGTAACACGTTTTTTTGCAGCAAATAATAGAAACGATGTCTTCTATAAATACCTGAATACAGGTGATTATCAGCCAAGGCAATCAGTACAGACTATAGCAAATGCTATGGATGTTGGCGCTCCGAGTAATTTTGACAGGATTCTTGATTTATATGATGGTTCGCATGAGTCCATTTGTCGTGACATCAAAGGATTCAGTTATAATGACACTCAAATAGAGGAAACAATAAGCGATCTATATAAAAAATCAGGTTATCTGCTTGATCCGCATGGCGCATGTGCCTATCGGGCATTAAAAGAGGGTAAGAAACCGGGGGAAAAAGGAATCTTTCTTGCTACTGCACATCCTGCAAAATTTAAGGAGACTGTAGAAAGTTGTATTAATTCAAAAATAGAAATTCCGGCAGGTCTTGAGAAATTCGCTCTAAAACAAAAACACTCATATTCAATACCAAATGACTTCAATATTTTTAAAAAGGCGCTAATAAACCTGACTTAAGTTTCTTTTTACTATTTTTGTTGCAAGTTAATTCATAAAAGAATGGTATTTAAGTGAAACAACCCTTCCGTCCCATACTTGTTGTTTTAGTTTTAGCAATATTTTATCAATGCTCTTCTGTCAGAAAGGCTAGCATTGCCGATATCACTATACCTGAAGTTTCACCTATAACAACTATTCAAATCTCAGACAGCCTTGCTTCTGACTCTCTGACAAAAGGCTCACTTTTAACAGGAGCTAATGTTCCAGATTTGTCCACAGACAGTATACGGGCTTTATCTGAATCATCAGAGATACCTGCCGATAGTTTGCAATTACCATCATCATCTGTAGCAGATTCTACTAATTTACCCAACGGATCAATAGTAATTGATGAAGATTCTGTTGTTACTGCAGGTGAACAGGCACTTGAAGCACCTGTTTATTATACCGCCCAGGATTCTATGGTCTTTACAGGAGATAATATGGGATATCTTTATGGCAAAGCAGATATAAAATATGGCGATATGGGTATTTCCGGAGAAAAAATCACAATGGACCTGGATAGCAGCATAATTTCTTCTACATTTGGATTAGACTCTTTAGGTGTAGAGTTTGGTAATCCTGTTTTCACCGAAGGGGGTACTGAATATGAAATGAAAAGTGTCCGCTATAATTTTGAAACAAGAAAAGCTTTTATTCATAACGTTATAACACAGCAGGGTGAAGGAAATATTGTTGCAAATGAGGCAAAGAAGAATGCGGACAACTCCTTCTACATGAGGAATGCTAAATATACAACTTGCGACCAGCATGATCACCCCCACTTTTATCTGAATCTGTCAAAAGCTAAAGTACGTCCTGAGAAAGATGTTGTAACTGGTCCGGCATGGCTTGTTGTAGCTGATGTACCGCTATTTCCGGTAGTATTGCCATTTGCTTTCTTTCCATTTACCTCAACATATTCATCAGGTATTATCATGCCTAGTTATGGAGATGAAATGACAAGAGGCTTCTACTTGCAGAACGGAGGATATTATTTGGCACTAAGTGATTATGTTGATCTTGCTATCACCGGTGAGATTTACACCAAAGGATCATGGGGTCTTGGAACTCGCTCTAATTACCGAAAAAGATATAAATACTCAGGAAACGTAAATGTTTATTATCTGAATACAGTAACAGGTGAAAAGGAACTGAAAAAGGTTGTACCTTCTGCCTACTCAGTAGCAAAAGACCTTCGTATCAACTGGACACACTCCCAGGACCCGAAGGCTAATATGTATCGTACACTCTCGGCAAGTGTTAATTTCTCAACCAGTCGTAATAATCACAGGGACTTAAGCCGACTCTATTCTCGTGAAGCATCAAACAATACAAAAAGCTCCAGTGTAAATATTACTCAGCGATTTCCTGACTCACCATGGAGCCTTTCTGCAACGATGAATATTAATCAGGTATCACGTGATTCAACGATAGCAGCCACGATGCCAAACGTATCAATTAATATGAGTCGCATTTATCCCTTCAAAAGAAAAAATGCAGTGGGTGATGAGAGATGGTTCGAAAAGATTTCAATGAGCTATACCGGTGAATTCCGAAACTCTATTACAACAAAAGAAGACAAGTTTTTGAAGTCTAACCTGGTTCGTGACTGGACAAATGGCATGCGCCATAATATCCCTATCAGCGCAACTTTCACTCTATTTGATTTTATCCAGGTTTCACCATCTTTCAACTATTCGGAGAGATGGTATTCCGGTGAATATAAACAGGCATGGGATCCGGTGGCCAAAAGACACGTTGATGTAGACACAATTCATGGTTTTAACCGTGTATATGACTACAGTACATCCCTTAGTGCACAAACAAAACTTTACGGGATGTATACTCCCTGGAAAGTATTTGGTGATAAGGTACAGGCAATTAGACATGTATTTTCTCCAAGTATAAGTCTAAATTATAGACCGGACTTTGGTGATCCAAGATTTGGATTCTACGAGACATATACTTATAAAAACGAGTTTGGTGAAGATGTAGAGTATACATATTCTCCCTACTCCAAAATGATGTTTGGAACAGCTTCAAGAGGTCAGAGCGGAAGTATAGGTTTCGATTTCAAAAACAACTTTGAGATGAAAATCAAGTCTGACAGAGATTCTACAGGTGTAAGGAAAGTGAGTTTGATTGATGACCTGGGTATAAACTTTAATTATAATATGATGGCCGACTCCATGAAATGGAGTGATATCAATACTAACCTACGTCTTAAACTTTCGAAGTCTTATACCTTGAGTCTCAACATGATTTGGGACCCATACACTTACGAAGTAGACCAGAACAACAGACCGGTCAGAGTTGACCAGCTCAGAATCCTGAACGGTAAAGGTTTCGGTAAATTAAGAAGTACAGGTACTTCCTTCTCTTACTCACTTAATCAGGATACATTTAAGAAATTATTTAACCGGAGTGATTCGGGAAATGAAGACGAAGAACCGGATGCGAATCTTGAAAACCAGTTGCCTGATGACGGTACAATTGGCGAAAATCCTTATGAGACGCCCGGAAGATCAAATATGTTTGACAATACTGACAGCTCTATGGGTGAGTTTGATGAAGATGGTTATCTTAAGAATTCAGTAAACTGGAACTTGTCATTTAACTACTCTCTCAGGTATGGATATGGAGAATTTGATGTTGACAGGCTGGAGTATAAAGGTGCTCTTACCCATAATTTCGGTTTGAGTGGTTCAATACAACCAACAAAAAACTGGAACTTCACATTTAATACCGACTATAATTTTGATCTGAAAAAGTTCACAAATATCAACTGTTCGCTTACCCGTAACCTGCACTGTTGGAGCATGTCAGCAAGCTTCATACCAATTGGACCATACAAGTCTTATAACTTTACTATTCGTGCAAACTCTTCAATGCTGCAGGATCTTAAATATGAGCAGAGGAGTTCACCCTACGATAGGGGAATGAATTGGTACTAGAAAGGAATAGTTTATTAATTAATACAAGTTTTAAAATTGAGTAGATTATTGCCTTTCAGACTACTTTTTCTCTCCCCAAAGCTTTTTCATTAGTTCACTCATTTTCTTTTCAGCAGGAGTTGACTGAGCTTCCCAGAAGACACTGTTTTTTATCTCTTTTGGCATATATTCCTGTTTCACAAAATTATTATCATAATCGTGTGAGTATTTATATTCTTTACCATAGTCCAGCTCCTTCATAAGCGAAGTAGGTGCATTACGAAGATGAAGAGGAACAGGCAGATTACCGGTCTGTTCAACTTTAGCTAATGCAGTATCAATAGCAAGATATGCAGAGTTGCTTTTTGGTGATGTCGCAAGATAGATAGTTGTCTCTGCAAGAACAATTCGACCTTCAGGCCACCCAATCTTCTGCAAGGTTTCAAAGCAAGCGTTGGCAAGCAATAAGGCGTTAGGGTTTGCCAGCCCAATATCCTCGGCAGCAGAGATAACTAGTCGCCGGGCAATAAACTTTGGATCCTCACCCCCCGCAACCATCCTTGCAAGCCAATATATTGCAGCGTCGGGATCGCTTCCCCTTATAGATTTGATGAAAGCAGAAATAATATCGTAGTGCATTTCCCCTCCTTTGTCATAGGCTGCAGGATTCTCTTGTAAACGTTCTGTTACAATTCGATCTGTGATAACTATCTCCTCATCTTCATTCTCAGAAGCGACTGCAAGCTCCAGAATATTCATCAGTTTACGAGCATCACCTCCTGAAAAACGGAACAAAGCGTCAGTATCTTCAACCTTTATTTTCCTGTCCTTAAGTATAAGATCCTCTGTAAGAGCCCTGTTTAACAAAACCTCCAGATCTTTCTTCTCCATAGATTTAAGCACGTATACCTGACAGCGCGAAAGCAGAGGTCGTATCACTTCGAAGGATGGATTTTCTGTAGTAGCACCAATTAAAGTTACAGTACCGGTTTCTACAGCATGCAAGAGTGAATCCTGCTGCGATTTACTAAAACGGTGAATCTCATCAATGAAAAGAATAGGTGCAGCAGAATCGAAGAAACGGGTACTCTTGGCCTTTTGTATAACCTCCCTCACATCTTTTACACCAGAGTTGATAGCACTCAATTTGTAAAAAGGAGCTTTAATCGTGTTTGCTATAATATTGGCAAGTGTAGTTTTCCCTACTCCCGGTGGTCCCCAGAAAATGATAGAAGGTATTCTCCCAGATTCAATCATACGACGCAATACGGCTCCTTTACCGACCAGGTGTTCCTGACCGATAAATTCATCCAGACTTTGGGGCCTGAGTCGTTCTGCAAGGGGAGCACTCATATAAAACGATATTACTTAATATGAATTTGATTACTGATTCTATCCACAAATATAACCATTTTCAACGAAATATTTATGCTGCCTACAATTAGAAGTATTGTCATAAATAAATTGATTTATGTAAACATACTGACTGAATCAGCGAAATAAATGGCACCTGAGAATTAATTTTATTAACTTTGTCGCTTCAAAATCAATAAGTCAGATGAAATTTAGCCCTTTGTTATCCATTTTTGGGAACATGGATCAGCTCAATCAGGTACAGTTGAACTTCAATCAGGACAGTGTCAATATTATGAACCTGGCTATCGCTTTTATCATGTTCGGTGTTGCCTTGAGCATTAAACCTCAACATTTCAGAGCAGTTATCATGCACCCTAAGCCGGTCGTGATAGGAGCAATTTCTCAGTATTTCATTTTACCGGCGCTGACTTATTTGCTGGTATTGATAGTAAAGCCTTCTACGCCTGTAGCTATGGGAATGATCCTGGTGGCAGCCTGTCCGGGTGGAAATGTTTCTAATCTAATCTCGGCAATTTCAAAATCAAACATAACACTATCGGTAAGTCTGACTACTATAACCACCATTTTGAGTCTCTTCATGACTCCTCTCAACTTTGCATTCTGGGGTGGACTTTATGCAAAACATTCTCCACTGCTGGTTCCTATTTCGATTGACCCTGTAGAGATGTTTCGTACAGTGTTCCTTATTCTTGGAATACCAGTTTTATTAGGAATGTTTGTTGGCATGAAATTCCCTAAGTTTTCAAAAAGAATGGACAAACCTATTCAGGCAGCATCTGTAATCTTCTTTGTTGGATTCATTGTTGCAGCTCTGGCAGGTAATTTCAGTATATTTTTAAATTATATCCATCTGATATTCTTACTGGTGCTTTTACATAATGGATTAGCCTTTTCTGTAGGATATACTCTCCCTAAAATATTTGGAGTCAGAGAATTTGATTGCAGAGCAATCTCAATTGAAACAGGAATACAGAACTCGGGACTGGGACTAGCCTTAATTTTCAACCCAAGGATCTTTCCACCTGAACTGCAATTAGGGGGGATGGCAATGGTTGCCGCTTGGTGGGGGATCTGGCATATTGTTGCGGGACTGATATTAGCCTTTTACTGGAGAAAGCGACCTGTTGATTCTGTTCCCCTAACAAATTAATATCATAAATATTAAAAGAAATATCCTAATTTCAATCTGAAGTTATTCTACAAATTGAACTATGCTATATAATTACGATTTTCGATATTTTTTGGCAAAAATCCCTGTTAAGTCTGCCTTGAGACTATACTTCAGGAGAATGGTGTTTACAGGAAGGAAAGAGAATGTATCTAAAAAGAAACCAATTATATTCGCTCCTAACCACAGAAATGCATTGCTAGACGCTCTTTTGCTTGTATATGCAGGGTATCATTTCAAGCAGGTTGTATTTCTTGCAAGGGCAGATATATTTAAGCAGAAAGTTGTAGCCTGGATTCTGAAGGGTATGCGAATTATTCCTGTATTCAGGATACGAGACGGTAAAGATAATCTGGAAAAAAACAGAGATATTTTTAGTAATGCTGCACGGATTCTAAAAAAAGGTAACCCAATAGCATTATTCCCTGAGGGAAAGCATAACCCAAAGCAGTCGCTGTTGCCAATTCAAAAAGCAGTGCCTCGTATAGTCCTGCCAACCGAGGCTTCAGTCAAATTTGAGTTAAACAGTCAAATTGTACCCGTTTCTATTTATTACCGCGATATATTCGGATTTCTTTCAGATGTATATGTAACATTCGGGACCCCTATTGAAGTTTCCAAGTACAAAGAAATATATGAAGAAAACCCCAGTCTTGCCGGTAATCAACTCCGCCAGGAGCTTGAGAGAAGTTTAAAGTCGATGGTGGTAAACATCTGGAATGATGAGTTTTATGATGAATACAAATATGCTATCGACTTGAATGGAGACCGTATAGCAAAAGAGATGTTTTCAGACAGGAAAGATGATTTCCTTCAAGCATCGCTGCATATTGTGAGAAAATTAGATGATCTTTTCGAAAATAACAGAGATGAATTTGATAAAAGGATTTCAGATTTTCGTGAATCGCATGAGGTTTTAAAAGAGCATAAAATAAACACAAAAGACAAATTATGGAAACCGTCAACAAAAGAGAATATATCAAGTCGTTTTGCCACTCTTGTTTTAACCGCCCCAATTATGCTGTTCGGTTATCTGAATGCAGTTTTCCCCCTTCTGATAAATAAGAAACTACTCAGCTTGTTTAAAGATAACCAATTTATACCTTCGGTGAGATATGCTTCAGGACTTATATTCATACCGATATTCGATCTTATACAATCGCTGATAATTGGTACAGTAACCAAGAATTGGCTGCTTGCTCTTATTTATTTCTTTACAATGCCTGCTACATTCTACTTTGCTCTTTATTGGCGCAAATGGTGGAAAACTGCAAAAAGAGATCTAAAAGTTTATAAATTCAAAAAGCAGTTTACACAAAAATGGGAACGTTTAGTTCAGCTTATCAAACTTTGATAGTTAAACACTGATATCTACAGATCCTATTTACCTGAAACTATACAATAAAAAAAAGAGTATGAATTATAAAACAACCAATTTTACAATTCATACTCTTTTTGCAATTTACTCTTTATTACTTCCTCTCTTTTAGATAAAAGGTGATTTTGTTTGCCTTAACCAGTTCTTCGTGACTTATACGAAAGCTTTTAAAACGTTTGCCATCAACTTCTATTTTATCAATATAGACAGCATCCTCAGAAGGACGAACCGTCTCAATCTCAATTGAATGGCCATTATAATGAAAATCATCTAGAGTTAATGTGATCTTATCAAAGACAGGGGTAGTAAATGTGTAAGACGGATCAGTTGCATCATCGGGATAAAAGCCCATCATATTAAACACAGCCCAGGTTGACATAGTACCGGTATCATCATTACCCGGCAGTCCGTCGTTTGAATTCTTAAAATGCTCTGCCAGCAGCTCCTGAGTCGTCTTTTGAGTGCGCCACTCCTCACCCTTAACGTAACTGAACAAGAATGGGTAACCAATATTAGGCTCATTTGTAGGATCGTAGTGACCATCATCAAAAACCTCCTGAAGTTTATTTATAAACCTCCTCTTCCCACCATGCATTTTTATTAATCCATCAACATCGTGGGGAACCATAAATGAATAATTCCACGAACTTCCTTCATGAAACCCGGGAACCGGTTCAAAGTTCTCTCCCTGCTTTGGATTGAAAGGAGAAAAGAACTCTCCGTTGGGAAGTATTGGTCTGAATACACCATATTCAGGAGAATAGTATTTCCTATAATTAAGAGATTGATTATAAAATCTTCTTGCATCATCTACATTTCCAAGAGCTTTTGCAAACTTCGACAAAGCATTATCGGCAATATAGTACTCCAATGCATGCGATACAGAATTGTCAAATTCCGATTCTAAAGGTATATAACCTTTGCTAATATAATCATCTATATCAGAACGTATAAAATTATCCTTACCCGGAGTTGTGGCCGATTTATACATAGCTTCGTATGCTGTTTCCACATCAAAATCGCGCAGCCCCTTCATCCAGCTATCCACAATTACAGGAATCGCCGGGTCGCCCTCCATTGTAAGCGTTTCTCTGCTATACAACTCCCATTTTGGCAGCCAGCCACCCTCTTTGTACATATCTACCATAGAACGTACCATATCCAGCTGAGTTTCGGGGTATAGAAGAGTTAGCAACTGATGTACGTTTCTGTAAGTATCCCATAGTGAAAAAACTGTATAACGGTTTGTTTCAGTTCTTAAAATATCGTCACCCTCCATTTCAGGATACTCACCGTTTACATCATTCAGAATATTTGGGTGAATAAGTGCATGATAAAGACCAGTATAAAAAACTGTCTGCTGATCATCAGTACCGCCCTCAGCAATAACTTTAGACAAAGCCTCATTCCATGCATCACGGGCTTTTTCTTTTACAGAATCAAAATTAAAACCATTCTGTTCTGCATTGAGATTCAAGCGAGCATTCTCTGTACTCACAAAAGAGACACCAATCTGAACTTCAACAACCTCTCCCTCCTGAAGATCATAAGAAAAATAAGCACCAATATCGTCACCTGCAATATCTCTGCCATAACGAGTATATAGCTTTCTTATACCGCTTGTGGAATCCCATTGAGCCTCAACACCCATTTCACGTTGCTTCTTCCAGTAACCGGTAGATTCAGGTGTTTTATTAACCCTCATCACAAAATAAATAGGAAATACAGCTTCAGGGTTATAACAGAATGAGCCTAAAACCTTCATTCCTTCAACTTCAGTATCGCTCACACGCCGCATCCAGGCACCGGTCTCATTTGTAAGTCCTTCACCCAAATTCAGGAGAATATTCCCCTTTCCTTCAGGGAAAGTGAATCGTGCTATACTACTGCGAGTTGTAGCCGAAACCTCTGTTTTAATATTATATTTTGAAAGAACATTAGAATAATATCCAGGATAGGCTGTTTCATTGCTATATTCACTGCCATACTCTTCATAATTCACATTCAGTTCTCCGGCTGTAGGCATTAAAAGCAGCGATCCCATTTCAGGACAACCAACTCCGCTTAGGTTAACATGAGAATATCCTGTAAAGAACTTATTAACATTAGCGTATGGAGTAGACCACCATTGCTTATCTTTATCGAACTTGTTGAGCTCAGACCCCATTACATTAAATGGAGAAACTGACATCATTCCGTTTGGAAGAACCGGACCCGGATTTGTTGTACCATAATTTGCAGTTCCTATAAACGGGTTCACTTTATCAGCCGGTTCTTTTGCGAATAAAGTCAGGCATACAATAGTCCACGCAGTTAATGCTAATACCGATCTCCTAAAACAACTCATAATCTATCCTTTCTTACAACTATTCTCTTATTCTACTACTTAAAATACTCAGCCTTCTAATTTCTTAATTACAGAATCTACCGCAGCGTTCAATCCATCAGCATTTTTACCACCAGCAGTAGCAAAGTGCGGCTGTCCGCCTCCACCTCCCTGAATCAGTTTAGCAGCTTCGCGTACAATATTTCCTGCATGCAAACCTTCAGCAACAAGGTCATCACTTAACATTACAGTCAGGTTCGGCTTGCCATTTGCAGCAGTAGCACCCACAAAAAGCATCTTTTCGGGGAACTGCCCTTTTATTTGAAAAGCAATATCTTTAATCACATCTGGCGATCCAATCGGAAGAATTACTTTAAAGACATTAACGCCATTAATAACAGTCTTCTTTTCAATAACCTTCAGCTTAACCTGTTCAGTTTTCTCCTTTACAAAACTTTGTAGCTCTTTCTTCATTTCCTCATTATCTGCAATAAGACGATGAATTCCCTGCATCACATCAGGAACATTGTTAAGCATGTTTTTTATCTCGAGGATTGCATCTTCCTTAGCATAAAGCCAATCCTCACATACCTTTGCTGTTACAGCCTCTATACGACGCACACCTGCAGATATTGCGCCTTCGCTAACAATACGGAATGTACCTATACGCCCTGTTGAAGAAATATGAGTACCTCCGCAGAGTTCAATTGAAGAACCAAACCTAACTGTACGCACATCGTCACCATACTTCTCACCGAACAGAGCCATTGCACCTTGAGCTTTAGCTTCCTCAATCGGAACATGGCGATGCTCTTCTATTGGGAAATTACTTCTTATTTTCTCAGTCACTTTCATTTCCACTTGACGAACCTCTTCAGGAGTCATCTTCTGAAAGTGAGAGAAGTCGAATCTCAGAACCTCAGGAGATACATACGATCCTTTTTGCTCAACATGACTGCCCAAAACTTCGCGGAGAGCTTCATGCATAAGGTGAGTAGCAGAGTGATTACACTCAGTAGCCGTTCTCTTTTCTGTATCTATTTGTGCAATGAAAGTACCCTCTAAATCCTGAGGGAGCTTTTTAGTGAGATGAACAGCAAGATTATTCTCACGTTTTGTATCAAAAACCTCAATTTTTTCTCCGGATTCAGAAGTCAGCCAGCCGCTATCACCAACCTGACCACCCATTTCAGCATAAAATGGAGAACGGGAAAGAACAATCTGATAGAATTCTGATTTTTTCTGTTTCACAGCACGATAACGAAGAATCTGAGTAGATCTTTCAGTTTCATCATAGCCAACAAACTCAGCTTCGCCATCACGCACCTTTGTCCAGTCGCCCGTTTCCACAACAGCTGCATTTCGCGCCCTATCCTTTTGCTTCTGCATCTCAGCATTAAAGCCCTCCACATCGGCAGTCATGCCATGCTCACGCAAAATCAATTCAGTTAAGTCAAGCGGGAAACCGAAAGTATCATAAAGCTTAAAGGCCACTTCTCCACTCAGTACACCACCCTCTTTCTCGGGTAGATTTTTTTCCAGTAACTTAATACCAGTTTCAAGAGTACGAAGGAAAGACTCCTCCTCTTCTTTCATCACCTTTTCGATTAGACTCTGTTGTGCCTCGAGCTCAGGGTACGCGTCACCCATCACTTCTATAAGAGTATGAATCAGTCGGTACATGAACGACTCATGCATATTAAGGAATGTATAACCATAGCGTACAGCACGGCGCAAGATGCGACGAATCACATAACCCGCCTTGGCATTGGATGGAAGCTGCCCGTCAGTAATTGAGAAAGCAATAGTTCTAACATGATCTGCGATAACACGCATGGCAATATCTACCTTCTCATCACTGCCATACTTTTTGCCGCTAACCTCACCAATTTTCTTTATAATTGTCTGAAACAGATCTGTATCATAGTTAGACTGTGTACCTTGTACTGCCATACAAAGTCTTTCGAAACCCATACCCGTATCAATCACCTTTGCAGGAAGCGGCTCGAGTGAACCATCAGCCTTACGGTTATACTGCATAAATACAAGGTTCCAAATCTCCACAACCTGTGGGTGGTCCTGATTCACTAATGTTACTCCATCTACTTTTGCTCTATCAGCATCAGATCTTATGTCAATATGAATCTCTGAGCATGGACCACAGGGACCTGTATCACCCATCTCCCAGAAGTTATCATCTTTACTTCCATTTATAATTCTATCCTTAGGCAGATACTTCTCCCAATAAGATGCAGACTCATCATCACGCTCAAGATTCTCGTCTGCAGCTCCTTCAAAAACTGTAGCATAGAGCCTGTCCTTATCGAGCTTTAAAACCTCCGTAAGGTACTCCCACGCCCATTCAATAGCCTCCTTTTTGAAATAGTCGCCAAACGACCAGTTGCCCAGCATCTCAAACATGGTGTGGTGATAAGTATCATGCCCCACCTCCTCAAGATCGTTATGCTTTCCGCTAACCCTCAAGCACTTCTGTGAGTCGGCA
>JAQUIZ010000148.1:4652-5794 GCA_028683355.1 Fermentimonas sp. | reverse complement strand
GAATACAACCAGCTAGTGCGAATAATAATCCATTCTGCGGCAAGCGATTGTAAAACATTCTCACCCTCAAGTTTTGTTTCTCCATAAACAGATAGCGGGTTGACATTGTCACTCTCTTTATAAGGAATATCAGATTCACCATCAAAAACAAAATCTGTAGATATGTGTATTACCTTCACATTATATTTTTTCGCAACCATGGCAATATTCTCAATACCGGTTACATTTACTGCAAAAGCCATGTCTCTATCGGTTTCAGCCTTGTCCACAGCAGTATATGCTGCACAGTTTATAATATATTCTATACTGTTAATCCTGACAAACTCATCAATCTGCTCTCTGTCAGTGATATCCAATATATCCGAATCTGTGAAATGAAACTTGAATGGTAGATTGATCTTTTGAGACAACTCTTTAAGCTCGTTCCCAAGCTGGCCGTGAGCGCCTGTCACCAATACACTTTTCTCAACCAACCCATAAAAGTATTGCTGCTCACGGGCCTCTTTCCCTGTTCTCCCAAGCAATTTAATTGCCTCTGAAATTATTGCCATCTTAAATTATTTATACGAACTACTCCTCCTGATCAATCTCTTTGTATTTTTTAGAAAGCAAACGTAGTAAAGATGTAATCTGAGTGATTGCCGCATGCGTCTCTTTAGATATTTCTTTTTTCTGAATTTTCAGCAACATATAGCCATAAAGAGCTGTGAAGCATGTCTCCAGTTCTGGAACTTCCTTATCTGAGGTTTTCGATCTCAACTCCACAATATAGGGAAGAGTATTGTAATACAGACCAATATACTCCGACTCCTTTGGATTCTTTAGAAGGCGAAGATGAACGTCAGTCAAGTCGATAATAATATTTTTATTAATCTGAAGATGCCCTTTTTCCTGCACACCCTCAGACTTCATCATTATTATTAATCCTTCATACCACTCACGGGCATTCTCTCTCTCTTCAACAGTCTGATATACAGAATCGATGACAGATTGTTGAATTTTATCTATATCCAGACTGTAAGCTCTCAGAAGGTCCTCTATCTGCCACATAAAGAGCAGGTATTCTGCTATATTTTCTCTCTTTTCGGGAATTTTCATTATTAACATTTTCATCAGCGGCTACTGTAAAAAAGATACAAATC
>JAQUIZ010000148.1:0-4552 GCA_028683355.1 Fermentimonas sp. | reverse complement strand
TACAGGAAAATATTAATCAAATTAATCCTGTTTGTTCTCTTTTTTAGTCTGAATAATTATAACTGCCTCTCTTTCCTCTTGCTGTTCTTTGACTACCTGCTTACTGGTTTCACTCGACTCATCTTCAAGCAGTAAACAAACTATCAAACTTTCCTGAGGTTCATCTGCTATATACTCATAAGATCTGTATCCATCTTTCTGAAAAGTGAGCAGACTACCTTTTGTAATATTGACAGTAAATTTCCCCTCTTTGTCAGAAACTGTACTCTCGTTAGTTGACACAGTTTCTACTAAAACATCAGGAATTCTTTCTCCCTTACATGTTACGTAACCTGAAACTGTAATTATTTTCCCATTGGGCTGATTTTCAACGTCTATTGCATTTACATTTGGACACAAAAATAGTGCTATTAACAACACCAGTAGAGGTATAACTGTAATGTGTCCACTTTTTTCTGATAAATAATTTCTGTTTTTCATCATAATTTCAGCCATTTAATGTTGTTTGTATTTAAGGAATGGTGGCTAACAAATATAAGAAATAATTCCCTATATATAGTTTATTTAACATTATATTTGAGACAAAACCGTTTATTACTCTTACCTTATTATGGAATTAAATACATAAGGATCGATTTTACACCTTTTCCATAATATCAACTCAGAAAAGACATGTTATATTATGTTATATATATATTATGTTAAACTCGGTCACATTGTCATTGTTTTTTTATACATATGCAATATTATTAATACTTTAAAATCAGTATATCATGAAATTAAGAGTTTTTTTTGTGCTATTAATGTTCACAGCATTCGTAAGTTGTGATGAAAAAATAGAAACTGTTATTGATCCATTGTCAAACACTATATGGACAAGAAAATTGATAAAGGATAGTGGAGAACACTACGGTTATGAGTCTTATGAGTTTTTTAATTCTGGTGATTTTACTCTTTCAGAATATGACTTATATGGAATAAGGCAAAAATATTTGATAATTGGGGAATATATACTAAATGGATCGAAAATTGTATGCAATTACAAACGAACACATAATACTCCGTATTACTATCCCGGGGATGAATTCAGTCTCGATTTAAATTTCGAGATTAAAACCATAATTCCTTCTTTTATAGTAAATGACCGTCTATTCATTTTTGTAAAACAATAATCTGTAGCTACTAACTTTGCCTGACAACATTATATCATGAGTTGGTTTTCACTATCTTTGTTGTTGTAAAATAACAAAACACAATGAAAGTTCATCTCACTACATTCAATGCAAAATATATCCACACATCTATGGCTCTGCGTTGGCTTTATGTGGTAAATAAAGCTCAATTTGATCTGTCGTTTAGCGAATATACTATCAAGGAGAGTGTGTCAGTAATAGCAGATAGTATTATAGCAGAGGGATATGATGTGGTGGGGATTAGTGTTTCAATTTGGAATGTGGCTCAAAGCCAAGAGTTGGCAAGCACGCTTAAAAAACAAAATCCAAATATTATATTAATCGCAGGTGGTCCTGAGGTGAGTTATGAGCCTAATTTTTTTGTTGATAATTGGGAAATTGACTATGTGGTGAGTGGCGAAGGTGAGTTTGTATTGGGACAGTTGCTCTATGCTTTGCAAAATGGCGAAGAGATTGACCTGGAAAGTGTTTCATCAAAATCTCGTATTTGTACTAAGTCTGCTCAGGCAGATCTTAATGAGCTTATAAAATATCCATCTCCCTATAAGCTGGACAGTGATAATAGTGAGCGAAAAAACAGGATAGCATATTTTGAAACCTCAAGAGGTTGTCCATACTCTTGTCAGTATTGTTTGTCGTCGTTAGAAAAGGGGGTCAGATATTTTCCACATGAATATGTTACAGATAATCTAAGGTACCTTATTGATAGTGATGTAAAACATATCAAGTTTTTAGATCGCACTTTTAATCTAAATAAGCAACACACTTCGGCAGTATTTGATTTTCTTATTGATAATCACAGGCCTAATCTTAGTTGCCAGTTTGAAATATATGCCGACCTGATGAATGATGAAACGATAGAGTATCTAAACTCTAACGTGCCCGGAAACTATTTTAGATTTGAGATAGGTATTCAATCTACTCACGAGCCCACAAATATTGCAGTGCAAAGACGACAGGATTTCCCTCTTTTGTCGGGCAATATCGAGAAAATAATGAAAGGAGATGTAATTGATCTGCATCTTGACCTTATAGCAGGTTTGCCTTTAGAGACGTTTGACAGATTTAGGAAATCTTTTAATGATGTGTTTCGTTTGCGGGCAAAGGAAGTGCAGTTGGGTTTTCTGAAATTGCTGAGGGGTACAAATCTTCGTCGTGACGCTGAAATTTACGGTTATATTTATGATGAGAAGGCACCATATGAAATTATCTCGGGCAACGACATTTCAATTAAAGAGTTAGATAGAATCAGAAATGCTGAGTTTGCTCTTGATACATTCTGGAACAGCGGTCGATTCGTTGCCACCATGAATTTTTTGTTTGATGGGGTATACTCGGGCAGATACTTTGATTTTTTTGATGAGATGGGGCATTATTACAAAGCAAATAATCTGCCACGAATGGGATATCAGCTAGAGGATCTGTTTCGCTATCTTAATCAGTTTCTTGAATCTAAGGGTATAGATGCTTCTGATACGCTTCGAGAAGATTATTATTCGAATTATAAGATCAGACCAACAAGCTATTGGACTGAAGACATCAGCAAAAATGAGCGCAAAAAACTTCTCTATGCAATTGGCCAAGATAACGATTATCTGCGAAAGCATAACTTAACACGAAAGAATATAGAAAAGCAAACAGCAATAAATCCACTTAAAAGTGGGGGTTATTTATTGACAATATTTCTTGAGAATAAAAAAGAAAGAAAGCAGTTAGTTTATTCTTGACATATTAGTAAAGAATTAATCTGAGAGTGTTTTAATAATAATCACACCATTCTTGCCTTCATCACCGTAAGCATTAACTGCAGACTCACCTTTTAAAACATTTATACTTTCAATCTCGACAGGATTTATAATGTTTATATCAAAACCATATGGCATTTTTTTGCCGTCAACAACTACCAGTGGTTTGTTCATTATTTTCTCAATGAATTGATCCCGTTCATCTGCGCTTTTGTCATGATTGCTTTTTGTTGTAATTAAAATTACCCCATTCTGGCCTTCTTCGCCATAAAGTTCGAACCCTGATTCGTTTTTTAATACAGAAATAGAATAAATGTCATTGGGATTGATTTCATTAAATTCATCATTCGACATTCTTTTTCCATCCAGTATATAAAGAGGTTGGTTATCTCCAACTCCTCTAAGTTGAATTCGTGTTTCACCATCCTTTTCGATTTTAGTTAAAGCGTCAACTATTGTATCAGTTTTTTCGGGTGATCGGACACCAACCACTATGATTGACTCTTTTGGGTCTTCTTTAATTATTTGAGCATTTAGTTTTGGCACAGATAGTGAAATCATAGAAAGTAAGAGTACAGGTAAAGCAGCTGTGTAGGCCCATTTCACTCGGTTGTTAGTTTTAGTTTTCATCATCATTGTAATACGTTTATGCAAATCGCGCTTTCGAAAATTGTTTGCCAGAGCAAATTTATATTCGCCCACGCTTTTGCGGATTAATAAAAGTTGATATTGTTTTGCATCGATACCGTTATTAAGAACCTCTTCATCAGCCTGGTATTCGTGAACCGACAGAATCTCACGTCTCAGCAACCAAGAGAAAGGGTTAAACCAGAAAAGATGTGTAAAGAGGTCAAAAAGAATCATATCAGCAGAATGACCCTTAAATATATGAGCTTTTTCGTGGTGAATAATAGCACCGCTTATGTCGGCGTTATAATCTTTTCGGGAAATTACAATATAATTCATCCAGCTGAAAGGAGCAATTTCTTTATCTGTAATACATAGAAATATGTTGCCTGTTAATGAATGTTTCTCTGAACTGCTGATAATTTTTCTGATCTGATTTAATCCTGAAATGTAACGGAGAAGAGAAAACAGAACTCCTAAAAATAATATATAGGATAAGAACTGTATCCATGGAAACAGAATTTTAGTTTGCCGATCATCAATTTGACTGATAGTGTAAACATTAGTTAAGTCAAGTGTAAATGTTTCTGAGGCTGGTTTAATTAAATTTTGCAGCAGATTAAAATGAAACATTGGAAGTATAACGCTTAGAAATAATATGGATAATAATAAATATCTATTTATCGTGTGAAATGTAGTTTTGTCGAAAAACAGTTTATAAAGGCCATAAAACAGCATAGTTATTATTGATACACGAAGCAGATAATATAAAAAAGGTTCCATAGTATTTATTATTTGGAATTATTTTCTGGAGTTTTATTTAATTTTTCAACCTCATCCAGGAGCTTGCGCACCTCATCCACAGAAATGCTTTCATCTTTAATTAAGGAAGACACAACGCTAAGGTAAGAGTTTTCAAAATACTTTTTGACGACACTCTTGAGGTTACCTTTACTGTATTCATCTTCATTTATAATAGCGAAGTAT
>JAQUIZ010000147.1 GCA_028683355.1 Fermentimonas sp. | reverse complement strand
AATCTGGGACGATAAAATTGAAAATCATTTTAAAGCAATAATAACAAGGACAATAAATATTTATGAGTGCTTTTGGAATGAGTTAAAAATAAATGAACTTATTGAGCAATGACGAGAACAAAAGAAGAGCGACCGCATAACATCACCTATACGCAAGCAGGGGTTTCGTGCTTCGTAGGACAGGAAAGTGATATATTTGAAGTTCGGTTCTTCGTAGGAAATTTCAGTAGTGAAAATCCCTGCCTGCGTATAGCTGCAAAACGTTAGCGGTTATGCTAGGACGGACACTACGAACAGGAAAGGTAAGCGGACAACGACAAATGAAAAATGAAGTATGAACTATAAAGTTGAAGAAATATAAGCATTCGGTCTACCCCGTCTTAATTTAACTATTTAACTACTCTATATTTGTTCTCAAAAAGATATGTGGCCAATACAGCAGTTTAAATTAGTTTACGATCGCTTCCAGTCCAGTGATCTCTCCGTTACAGATTTTTGCGCAAATGAGTGCATACTCCATTCTAAGTTTTATTACTGGAAAAAGAAACTACATGAGCATAATCAACTTAGAGAAAAATCGTCTGATTTTGTACCGATTGTTTTTTCAGAT
Source organism: Fermentimonas sp. (assembly GCA_028683355.1). Classification (GTDB taxonomy): domain Bacteria; phylum Bacteroidota; class Bacteroidia; order Bacteroidales; family Dysgonomonadaceae; genus Proteiniphilum. The sequence continues at coordinate 5,249 of JAQUIZ010000147.1, read as the reverse complement.
TCAACTCCACAAATGCAGACAAAAAGAAAGGCTCAACAGAAATTATTACCTGAGCATGGAGACTCCGCTTCCAGTGATATTTATTGACATGTGATAATATTTTAAAACTAATATATATGGCAAATTTAAAATGGAAAGACGCAATAGTAAGAGTATTAGAAGAAGAGAAAAAAGCACTTCACTATACAGAGATTGCTGAACTAATTGCTGAAAGAGGTTACAGGACTTCTTTAGGGGTTACGCCGCAAGACACTGTAAGTGCTAATATAACAACTGATATTAAAAACAATGAGGGCAATTCCATCTTTGTAAGAGTTAATCCTGGTATTTATTATCTGAGAAAATATGTAGATAAAAGTTCAGAATTAGAAACTGAAGATATTGAAACAGAAACTTTAGTTTTAGAGAAATCTGAAAAAGAGGATAGGATTATTCATAAAATAATAAATGCTTTTGGTATCTACTGGAATAGAGATCTTGTTCATTGGAAATCATTCCCGGAGTTGTATGGCGTTCAACAATTTGGTGCAACACCGGTAAATTTTAAAGAACAGATTGGTGTGTATTTGCTCCATGATAGTCGTGAGACTATTTATGTTGGGCAAGCTATCGAACAACCTTTAGGTAAAAGACTAAGACAACATACAGTAGACAGACTAAGCGGACGCTGGGACAGATTCTCTTGGTTCGGTTTTTATCCTATTAGTGGAAAAGGAAAACTAATTACTGACATTGAACTGGAAATCATAACTTATCAAAATCTTGGGGATTTGCTTGAGTCTATTTTAATTGAAAGTATTGAACCCAGACAGAATCGGAAACAGGGTAATCTTTTTTCCGGAATAGAGTTTTTACAGCAAGTGGATCCTGAGTTGGAAAGATTGCGTAAGCAGCAGTTAATTAGGGAGATTTCTGAGAAGTTGTAATAAATGGATATAACATTTGAAAATTAAAACCATGGAAATTTACAAAGACAATAAACCCATAAGTCGTAGCATTGATCTTTATCTTGAATCTGACAAATTGATTCTTTTATCTTATGATTCCTGTAAAGGATTTAGTGAAGAGAGAATTATTACTGTTGAAGATATTGATTCACTTAAAAAGGCAATGAATGTTGAATCTGATGATGATTTATTCAATAAGATAAAAGCGGATTATTCAAAGGCTGATGCAGTTGATCAATTTGTTAATTTTCTAACAGATCATGAGGTTCAGTACATTTATCATAGATTTACTAATTAATACTTAAAAACTTTAGATATGCATTCTGACAGTGTTGACCAAATAAAGCAAATGATAGAGAATTATAAAAATCATATCGCTATTACTCAACTAAAAGATGAAGTATATAAATGGAAACTTATTGAAGAATACAAAGGAAGACCTAATCTTGATGCTGAAGATTTACACGTAGAGTTAAAGTCAATAGACTACAGCAATTTAATATATCATTTGAGTAAAGCTACTTTAAATCAAATGATGAAAGCAAAACCTGAAGAGATTCGTAAGTTGTTTGTTGAGTTATTTGATGAGTCGATAGATTTAACAAAACGTATAAAGGATTTCTCGGAAAAAACAAAGGTTTTATATAACAGGATGGGAGAAACAAACCCACACCACCAAGATGAACGAGCTGTTTCAGCCTATTTAACTGTTCACAATCCTAAAAAATACACCTTTTACAAACATTCATTTTACTCGGAATACTGTAATTTATTAGGTATAAAGAAAGAAAAGAAAAATAAGAAATATGCTCACTACCTTAAACTGATTGATGAGTTGGTAGAAAAGTATATTGTACCGGATAAGAAATTGATTGAACTGGTAAAAAGTACTATTCCTAAATACTATGATGGTACAAACAATAAACTGTTAGCACAGGATATACTTTATCAAATGCTTGAAAAAGATAGGGTAATAAACTATTGGATTTTTCAGGGAAATCCCGACAGATATGATTTTAAGTCTGCCATTGAGGCAGGAGTTCTTGATAACTGGTCTGTTACGGCTCATAGAGATAAAATAGAGCCCGGTGATAAAGTGATTATTTGGATAACTGGTGAAGAGGCTGGTTGTTATGCTTTGGCTGAAGTGATGTCGACTCCATATGAAAATGATGGTTCAGCAGATGATGTATATTGGAAAGATGAATTGCCTAAGTCGGATGAATTTAAATGCGATATTGAGATTACTCATGATTTTTCTGATAATCCAATTCTCAAAAACGAAATAAAATCTATTGCTGCTTTAAGTAATTTGAAGGTTGGGAATCAGGGAACGAACTTCAGAGCTACTAAAGAAGAGTATGATATATTTGTAAACTTAAGAAGAACAGAAGATAGTAATAACCATTGGCTTTATTCTCCCGGAAGTAATGCTAATAAATGGGATGAGTTTTATGAGAAAGAAATAATGGCAATCGGTTGGGGGAAGATTGGTGATATCAGACAATACAGCAATAAGGATGACATTAGAGTGGCTCTAACAAATGCTTACGGAGGTACAGGATCAAAAGTGAATGATGTACTTGCAAATTATGAGTTTCTGCATAAAATGGAAATTGGTGATATTATAATAGTTAAAAGAGGGCTTCAAGAGTTGTTGGGTTATGGAATTGTGAGTTCAGATTACATATATGATGAGACCGAGGAAGAGTTCAATTCTGTTAGAAAAATTGACTGGAAATTAAAAGGTGTTTGGAAGACTGATTTTATTATGTTTCCAAAAACATTAACTAATATTACCGGCTATGGAACTGAAGGTCCATATGAAACATATGGTGAAAGATTATTGGGGATAATGGGAGTTAATAGTGTTGAACCGTCAACTAAAGACACGAGTACTGGTCCCGTCAGCCAATTAAATTATACTCTAAATACAATTTTTTACGGTCCTCCGGGAACCGGAAAGACTTATCATAGCATCAAAAGGGCTGCAGAAATAGTGTCTGATAGGGAGATTGATGACTATGAGGAGGCTCGTAAGATTTTTAATGATAAACTGCATGACAATATCGAGTTTATTACTTTTCATCAGAATTACAGTTATGAGGATTTTATACAGGGTTTGCGCCCTGATGTGGATAATAAAGATACGCTGACTTTCAAAAGGAGGGATGGGATTTTTAAGCTTATTGCCGACAGGGCGTTTCAGAATATTGTTGAGTCGAAAAATAATTCTGCACTCAAAAAGAATTATGTGATTGTAATTGATGAGATTAACAGGGCTAATATTTCGAGGGTGTTTGGTGAACTGATAACTCTGATTGAGGATGATAAAAGGTATGGCAATAAGATTTCGATGGAGGTTAAATTGCCCTCGGGTGATATGTTTACCGTGCCTTATAATCTCTATATTATAGGCACAATGAACACTGCCGATAAGTCCATTGCTCTGCTTGACATCGCTCTGAGGAGACGATTTTATTTTGAACCGATGTATCCTATTTATGAGCTTGAGGATTCACAGATAAAGGATGTTGATGTTCTTCAGAAAATTAATGATCAGATTATAAAAAATAAGGGGCATGATTTTCAGATTGGGCATTCCTATTTTATGGGTAAGGATGATTTAAAGGAAAGAATGAATAATAAGGTTATTCCCCTTCTTTTGGAGTATTATATGAATGACGAGAAAGAGGTTAGTAATATACTTATTAACGCCGGGCTTTTAATTGAGGATAATAGCTGGCCGTTGAGGATTACGGGAAGTAAGGAATGATAAATCTTTTTGAATATCAGAATAAGGTCCCCAGACCCACTACTATGGAGGGGTTGGAGGCTTTTTTGGACAGGATATGGAATAATCGTGAGAGGAGTGATTATTTTATATCGGGCAGTGGGCTCGCAATTGAAGCGCAGCGTTTTATCCAGTTTATTCACAAGTCGGATGAGATAAAGTCCAACAAATATGTGGGGGTTATTCATTTTGGCGGAAGAACTATAAATCTGTTGCCAAAGATCTTCTTTGATTCGGAGAGAAATTATTCTAAGAAAGAGGTAGCACAGATTCATTATCATATTTTGTGGTGGCTGAGTTATTGCAGGAAGACTAAATTCCCGAGTTATAACAGTCAGCTCGGCAACACAAGTGGTGATTTCTTTGAGGTTTTGATTTATCAGTTCAGTAAGTATACCAGGGAGCTCTTGAACTCGTCCGTCTACAGGCAGTATCAGGAGGTTAGCAATGAGTTGCCCTATATTAAAGGCCGACTTGATACAAACACCTACATTAATGAAAACATCAGTACGGGCAGGTGGCATAAGTTGAGTTGCACATATGATGCTTTTGTTGTGGATAATAAGTTCAACCGTATTATTAAGGATGTTACTAAAATGCTTTTTAATGTGACCATGGTTCAGGAGAATAAGAAGTATCTGCGTGAGATCCTTTTTATGCTTGATGAGGTTGGGGATGAGACGTCTACTGCCGAACAGTGCATGAATATCTTCTTTAATCCTATGTTGGCTGAGTTTGAAGTGGTACGCGATTATTGCATCTTGTTTCTTTCGGGCAGTATATCCTACGATTATAAAAACGATATGAAGCTGTTTGCTTTCCTTATCCCAATGGAGTATCTGTTTGAGGATTTTGTTTTTGGCTTTATCAATAAAGAGTTGCCTGATTTAAAGGCCAAATCACAACGTTCGGATACCTATCTTGACGAGGAGAGGGATTTCAACTTACGTCCTGATTTATATATTGAAACCCCTACTAATTCATTGATTGCCGACACAAAATACAAGATTGTCTATTCCGATGAGAGTGATCCGAAGAAGGGTATTAAGCAGGGCGATCTTTATCAGATGCTTGCCTATGCTGTGCGATTTAATGTAGATGAAATTATATTGTTTTATCCCAACACAGTAAGTCAGGATCAGGAAAACAAGACTTCGCTAATTATAAAAGATGCTTTAGCAGATGATAAGGAAATATCTATTAAAGCATTTCAATTGCCTATAATTAACCGTGATCTGCTTAATTCACCTATAAACGAGAGAACTCATTTGAGGGAGTTATTCGAAAGTACTAAGCAGGAATTGAAAAAGAAGATTGAGGGGATATTGATGCCGCTGGTTGATTGATATGGTATTTTAAGTTTGAGTGTAAGCACCCGATAAAAGCCTCGTTTTAATTTTGATATTTGCCGGCAATTATAATTAAATATGAAGCCAATAAGCATAGAAGAATGTAAGCACCCGATAAAATCCCCGTTTTAATTATCATCTTTAGTTTTGATCTTTGCC
>JAQUIZ010000146.1 GCA_028683355.1 Fermentimonas sp. | reverse complement strand
TAACATGGGAAACGAAGCTCGATTATATCTGTAACAGTTTTCTGATTGATTTTTCATATCTTTGCAAAATTAAACTCACGTTCATGAATCAAAAAGTAAGAGTACGATTTGCGCCAAGTCCCACTGGGCCCCTTCATATTGGAGGAGTGCGCACAGCATTATATAATTATTTGTTCGCTAAACAACAAAAAGGCGATTTCATCCTGAGAATTGAAGATACAGATTCAAATCGATTTGTTCCAGGTGCCGAAGATTATATTCAGGAAACATTCGATTGGCTTGGAATGGAGTTCGATGAAAGTCCCTCTAAAGGCGGTGCTTACGGTCCCTATCGTCAATCCGAGCGTAAAGATATTTACAAAATCTATGTAGATCAGCTATTAGAAAAGGGTGCCGCTTACATAGCATTTGACACACCAGAAGAGTTAGATTCAAAACGTAATGAAATTTCCAATTTTCAGTACGATGCCACAACCCGTTTGTTGATGCGTAATTCGCTGACATTATCCGAAGCAGAAGTTACGAGATTAATTGAAGATGGAACCCAGTATGTTGTCAGAATAAAAATAGAGCCCAATATAGATATAACAGTACAAGATTTGATCCGTGGAGAAGTAGTCATCAATTCTTCAGTACTGGATGACAAGGTGATTTATAAATCGTCGGATCACCTTCCCACCTACCATCTTGCAAATGTTGTAGATGATCATTTAATGGAAATTACTCATGTGATCCGTGGTGAGGAATGGTTGCCATCTGCCCCACTCCATGTATGGCTTTATAAAAGTTTTGATTGGGAAAGTTCGATGCCTCAGTTTGCCCATCTGCCATTATTATTAAAACCCGAAGGGAATGGCAAATTAAGCAAGCGTGATGGTGATCGGTTAGGCTTTCCGGTATTTCCTTTAGAATGGAAAGATCCTAAATCAGGAGATATATCTTCAGGATATCGTGAAAGCGGCTATCTACCTGAAGCAGTCATCAATTTTCTAGCATTTTTAGGTTGGAATCCCGGTACCGAGCAAGAGATGTTTTCGCTGAGTGAGTTAGTAGATGCATTTTCTTTTGACCGTTGCAGTAAAAGTGGCGCAAAATTCGATTACGAGAAAGCCAAGTGGTACAATCACAAATACATACAACAAACTCCTAATGAAGTGCTTGCGAACATGTATTTACCACATTTAGAAGAAAAGGGATTATCTGCCACATTAGAATATATTGCGAAGGTAATTGGATTAATCAAAGACAGAGTCAGTTTTGTCAAAGAACTTTGGAATCAGTCGTCCTACTTTTTTATTGCACCCCTATCTTACGAAGAGAAGACAGTAAAAAAAAGATGGAAAGCAGAAACACCTGCCCAGATGCGAGAACTAATTGGTTTACTTGAGCAAATGGATGATTTTTCGTCCGAGAATCAAGAAAAGATCATCATGAATTGGATCGAAGAAAATCAATATCACACAGGAAATGTGATGAATGCTTTTCGGTTAGCATTGGTAGGTGAAGGAAAAGGTCCGCATATATTTGACATTACGATATTGTTAGGTAAAGCAGAAACTATTAATAGATTGAACAAAGCGATCGACAATATTTCTGTTCCTCAATAGTGTAACTACCCATTATTAAAGTTGTTAATTGTGAGAATTAACAACTTTACGAACAATAATTCGGTTTATATTGTTTATTTAATTATAATAAACCTAAAATATGGAAAAAGGCAAAAAAAATAGAAAAAAGAAAATGAGAACAAGGTATTACGTACCCGTAATCTTTATTATTTCTGTCTTATTGGTAGCCTATGCATTTCCACGTCAAGGTAAATTTAAATATTCGTTCAGCGAGGGAAAGCCATGGCAAAGTGGTCTGCTCACTGCACCCATTGACTTTTCTATTTACAAGCCTGCCGCTCAGTTAAAAGCAGAACAAGACAGTTTGCTTCTCTTCTTTGAGCCCTATTACAATATCAACAACGATGTAAAAAAGACATCGATGGCAGAGCTCGATGCCGATATTAGTACTAATCCCAAGTTTACCGGACTTCCTCAAAATTATAAATTATATATTCGCGATAAGATATCGAAAATATATGATGATGGTATTATGAGATCCGATGATTATGATAATATTGCCGCTTCAATTACCCAGTCGTTCCGATTAAAAGATGGTAAAAAAGCAGAGACAAAAAACATCAAGGACTTTCACACAATCAAGTCAGCTTATCAAAAAGTAATTGATGAAAAGCCAGAATCCATTGACGCTAACATTCTCAGGAATATTGATTTAAACAATTACATCAAAGAAAATATATTCTTTGATGCAACCACTACTGCAAAAGCAAAAGAAGACTTCATTCATAATGTAATGCCGACATCAGGTATGGTTCAACAAGGTCAACGCATTATAGGTGAAGGAGAAATTGTAGATGCAAACACATATAACATATTGTTATCTTTAAAGAAAGTGACCGAAGAAAAGAGTGGAGGCTCAGAGCGCTCCGCCTGGGTAATTCTTGGTCAAATAATAATGATCACGATATTGTTTGGCATGTTTTATCTATATCTGTTGTTCTTCCGTCCAAACGAATACCACAATAGGAAGCATCTCATATTCATGCTATTGCTTATCGATATATTTATTCTTCTAACAGCGCTGACTGTCCGGTTTGACCTATTCAGTGTTTATATAATTCCCTATGCAATAGTAACCATATTAATCCGCACATTTATTGATTCCCGCACTGCCCTTTTTGCCAGTATAGTAACCATAGTGATGTGTTCATTGATGGTTCCGTTTCCATTTGAGTTTATTGTAATACAGATTCTAGTGGCAATGGTAGCCGTATTCATGCTTAAGGAACTAGCAGAACGTTCGCAACTTATACGAAGTTCATTCTTTATTTTGCTTACTTATGTACTTGTGTATGTGGGCCTTGTTATGTTTCAGGAAGGCAATATTAATAAGGTAAACTGGGAAGTATTGGTATACTTTATTATCAACTTCATATTCATCATGTTCTCTTACACCTTGGTTTATCTGGTAGAGAAATCATTCGGATTTATATCCGGAGTAAGTATGGTGGAATTGTCAAATATTAACAAACCATTACTTAAAGAGTTATCCGAAAAGGCTCCAGGTACTTTTCAACATTCGATGCAAGTATCAAATTTAGGAATGGCAGCTGCTATGAAGATTGGAGCAAACGCATCACTAATAAGGACCGGTGCTTTGTATCATGATATAGGCAAAATGGTCAATCCCGGTTTCTTCACCGAAAACCAAACCCCAGGAATTAATCCCCATGCTGGTCTGCCTTTTGAAGAAAGTGCCCGCATCATTATCAATCACGTAAAAGATGGTGTTAAAATTGCGCAACGCGAAGGACTTCCAAAGCAAATAATCGATTTTATTGAGACCCATCATGGCACAAGCATGCCAAAATATTTCTATGTTTCTTGGAAGAATGCCAATCCCGGGAAAGAGATTAACGAAAGTCTTTTCCGTTATCCCGGCCCCAATCCTTTTTCAAAAGAAACAGCCATTATGATGATGGCCGATTCAATAGAAGCCTCATCCCGAAGTTTGCCAGAATATACTGAAGAAATCATTGCAGCACACGTTAATAAAATAATAGATTTGATGCTTTCGGATGGTATGTTCAAACGAGCCCCCATCACATTTAGGGAAGTAGAAATAGTCAAAGAGGTATTTATAGAAAAGTTAAAAACGATTTATCATTCCCGCATCGCCTATCCGGAGTTGAATCAACAACCCCAAATAGAATCAGCGCAAAAAAGTGAGGATTAATTGAAAATCTCTTTCAATTTCCCCTCTATATCCGAAAGTTCAACACTTCTTGTAACAATAACCCCTTGCGGATCAATCAACATAGCCGTTGGTATCCATTTAACGCCGTATTGTTGAGCCACTTCACTCTTCCAACCCGCGTTACCGATTGTTTGTTGCCAGATAAGTCCATCTTTCTCGACAGCCATTTTCCAATTAGTTTCGTCTTCATCAATTGAAACGCCCACGATAGTGAAGTTCTTATTCTTATAAGAATTATACAGCTTTACCAGTTCAGGATTCGATTTGCGGCAGTCCGGGCACCATGATGCCCAGAAATCGACCAACACATATATTCCCCTCAAAGAGCTCAGCGTCAAAGAATCCCCATTTATTGTTTTCAGGGTAAAGTCAGGCGCCTCTTTTCCCGGCTGCATTCTTTCCAGATCAGCCAATGTCCCGTCAATATCCTTCACATACGGATGATCAACAAGTGAAGAATCAATGTTATTTCGGATTGCTTTAAGTCCATCATAATCATAATTATAAACCTCCCTTGTGAGGAAATATACTGGAACAGCCGAAGTCCGGTTTGTCGAAATCAGACTGTCAGTATTCAATGTACCCTCTACACTTTGCGGTCGATATTTCATGAAAAGATTAGCATCATTTGAGCCTTCAAGCGATTCCACTTCCCAATCACCGTTTAGTGCAACATTCATTTTGCTATTATCCAAAAAAATGAGAGCCCTTTGAGTAGTAGATGCATTTTGCAGAGCATAAACCATTGGTTGGTTCACCTTACCCGAAAAAGAGAATTTCCCCGCAACCATATCGGCTGAGTCGACCGTCGTATACTCCTTTGCCTCATACATTTGCAAATAAACCTTACCCGAGAGACTGTCGCCAGTACTCACATTTAGTGTAAAGCCACTATTATTTTTGTTTGGGTTATTGCAAGACACGATAATCATTATTAGCAATAAAACACCCATTAACTTTTTCATAGTCACACATTTTATGAAATTATTCCCACTCAATTGTAGCAGGAGGTTTTGAAGAGATATCGTAAACCACTCTGTTTACCCCCTTCACTTTATTGATTATTTCGTTAGAAACCTTAGCCAGGAATTCATAAGGCAAGCGTGCCCAATCAGCAGTCATTGCGTCTGTTGAAGTCACTGCCCGGAGAGCGATAGTATTTTCGTACGTACGTTCGTCACCCATCACGCCCACCGATTGTACCGGCAGTAATATTGCTCCAGCCTGCCATACCTTGTCGTATAGACCCGCAGCCCTCAAGTTTGAAATAAAGACATCGTCCGCATCTTGCGCTATTCGTACCTTTTCCGGAGTTATATCCCCCAGGATACGAATTCCCAATCCCGGTCCCGGGAAAGGATGACGTTGAATCAGATGCGATTCCATTCCAAGTTCCAGTCCAATTTTACGAACCTCATCTTTAAACAACAATTTCAGTGGTTCGCATAATTTCAAGTTCATTTTGTCAGGTAATCCCCCCACATTATGGTGACTTTTAATTGTAGTACCCGTAATAGACAGAGACTCAATTATATCCGGATAAATAGTTCCTTGAGCCAACCATTTAATATCTTTCAGTTTTTTCGCTTCATTTTCGAACACATCAATAAAGCCTTTTCCTATAATTTTGCGTTTCTTTTCAGGATCAGTAACCCCTTTCAGTGCGCGATAGAAATGATCTTTCGCATCCACACCAATCACGTTCAGTCCGAGATGTTCATAGTTATCCAGAACCTTTTCGAACTCATTTTTTCTGAGGAGTCCATGATTCACAAACACACATGTAAGATTTTTCCCGATAGACTTGTTTAGTAGGACCGCGGTAACCGAAGAATCGACACCTCCCGAGAGAGCAAGAATCACCTTATCATCGGCGAGAGTATTTTTCAATTCACGAACAGTCGCTTCTATAAAAGACGCCGGTGTCCAATCCCTTTTCACTTTACAAATATTCAAGAAGTTAGACAGCAGTTTAACCCCCTCTTCAGTATGAAACACTTCAGGATGGAATTGTACTCCCCAAGTCTGTTCAGTCTCCACTTTGAACGCAG
>JAQUIZ010000034.1 GCA_028683355.1 Fermentimonas sp. | reverse complement strand
TGGTGACCAGTTCCGGTACCATTTCTATGATTTTATCTATGGAACCACGGGTGGTGAGAGGCAGAACTTTAACATCATCATCCTTCACAACGATAATAGCGGTAGGGGCGATTCTGCCGCCAGCACCCGCACCTCCGCCGCTTCCATCATTTCCATGGCTATCTTTGCCGCTCCCGCCGCCATTACCAGCGCCAAAAGATACGTTGATTACCGGGATCAGGGTTATATTTCCTACCTGTATTGATTCCCCGATAACGGTTTCAGTTTTAAAAAACTTCTCCAACTGCTCAAAAAGAACCACTAGATCTTTAGTCATATCCATGGGATTACCTCCTTAGTTTTATTTTATATTTATATTTCTATTTACCCTCAATATGTAAATTTGGTTGCATTCTGAATCGATTTTTTATATTTTTGCTCTTCCATTTGGCTTTTATAATTCGCCTTACTGGTTTAGAAATCAGGAGTCTTAGCAAGAACAACAGCAGAATTCCGGGGACAATCCGGCCCTGGATATCCAGATCCATATCCACATAGGCCTGATCCCAAATCGGCAGCAGATCAATTTGAATTGCGCTGTCCCATCCACTCACAACCCCGATCAAAGGCAGCATCCAGGCAGTAAAGTGAGGTTCTTCAAACCCGTAACAGCCCTGCAAATATATCCGGGATGGTTTGAGATGGCGGAAGCTTCTGCCCAGCAAATTTAAGGCTTCCTGGAATAGTTCCCGATTGAGTACTAAGCGCAGATCCCTGCGGGATAGTTTGGACTTCTTCCTGGACTTCTCTTTCGTCTCTGGCCACTCCGGGGACTTGGGGTGGTTTTTTATCGGTAGTCTTATACCCAGCAGGCGGAAGATAAAAAGCCGGTTTTCGCGTTCAATAACTGCGGCCATCTGATATAGAAAACCGCATCCTATACTAAAGTCCAGTTGGCAGTCTTCCTCCAACTGTCCCCGCAACCGATACTGAATGGGCAGCAGCAGCATAACCAGCAGGAGCAAGACTAAAAGAATTATAAACAGGAGAACATGCGGTATTGCGTAATGCAGTTTCATCACCTCCCGGTTCGAGAGAATAGGGCAGATTTAAGTTTGTTGTTTACATAGTCTTTTCCAGCATTGCCGAGCTTCCGGCCTAACTTTGTTCCCGGAAGGTACCGCATAAATTCTACCGAATTTTTCATCGCAGAAATCTGAACATGATATAGATCTTTAATATCTCCGGTATCTTCGGCTTTAAAGAATTCCTCTAGGGCAGCTTCTCTTCGCATTGATAGATCAGCATCCGGAATCTCAATATGCTGGTTGAGCCGATGCAACTGCCAATCCACCAGAATGAGCTGATTCAATTCATGGCGGCAGGAGTTGCAGTTCCTGAGATGATCCTCTAACAGCAGCCTTTCCACCTCGTTTAATTCATTATCTATATATTGCTGCAGCAGCTCAGGATGGCCTTCACATTTCATAACTTTATACCTCCAGCAGATGGTTGTTTTGCAGTTGTTGTTTTAAAAGCCTTCGGGCTCTGGAAATATGGCTCTTTACTGTACCCATGGGAAGGTTGAGCATTCGAGCCATTTCTTCATAAGACATTTCCTCCAGGTACCTTAGGGTCAGGGCCATACGATATATTTCCGGCAGTACCTGCAGTGCTTCCATAATTATTTGACGAGATTCTTTTTGCAGAACCACCTCTTCGATATGATCCGGAGATTCAATAAGATCGAGATAAGAAAGATCAGATTCTGCCAATCCGTCCATAGGGAGGTGTTTATATTTGCGGTTATCCCGCAAGTGATTCAGACAGGTGTTTATGGTGATTTTTTTAAGCCAAGGGAGCAGAGGATAGGACTCATCGAAATTCTTTATGGAGCGGAATATTTTAATATACACTTCCTGCATAATGTCCAGTGATTGTTCCCGATCACAGGTATAGCTGTAGCATATTGCGTAAAGCCCCGATTCATAGCGGGCCAGCAATTCACCATAGGCACTGTGATCTCCATTTTTACATTTTCGGATTAGATCAACGACTATGTCCATATATTCCTTCCCTTAACTTATCTACTATTATTACCCCTCTGTCCACAAAAAAGTTGCAGAAGAAATAAATAAATATTAGTTTATTTTATCATCTCTATTGCTCTGTACATATGTATGAAGTTTTTGATGCTTACGACGATACCACAACCAGGGGTCTGACCCCTAGTTATTTACCGGACTTATTCAGAATGTTGCTGTATTGCCGCTTCGACTTGAAAGCAGGCTCACGGAAATAGTCAAATAAAGGAGCCCAATTTAGGCATTGGTCTGATGCATCGGTTTTACAGGATGTCGAGGTACTTTCGCCCAAAGGAGGGAAAACCCTTACCGGTGTGACCAAGGTGAATATAAATTGGCGGAGCAGGGTTGACATGCCCTTGGCATACATGGCAATTATTGGATCTTCAATGCCATTGGAGGTGGCGATGTTACGCCTGTAAACGACGTATTATGTGAAAAGTAGAACAAAGAAGGAATATTAATACTGGTGTTGAAATTATGACAATTAAGGCACAATAAGGCAAATTTTACATGGGATGACATTATTCGACCATCTATTGAAATTTTCGACATCAAATTTTGATAATGGGGCTTTTTTTGTGCCAAAACGCATAGTTAATTGAAAAAGAAAGAATATTTTAAGTTTAATTCTTACTAAATAGGGGAGAGAAGTCACACGGAACAGAAATTCGAGTTATTGGAAAATAAGGATACGTTCGATGAAATATTAGAAAAGGGTATGTTCTACGCAGATGCCTTTGTAAACAAGAATTATTTGATTAATTTGGATCAGTATCCTGTGGTGGAGTTGGAAGATTCCCAAAAGTCTGATGATTTTATCCGTCTATATCAGATTGAACGTATTGTCTATGATATCGACGAAATAGCTAACGACAAACTGATTAGTGTATATAGTGCATTATCTAATATTCAATCCACAGGCATATTAGTTCTAAAAAGCTCAAAAATCGGCTTGGGCTTTTATCTTGGTATTCGATCGGAAAAAAATGCATCAACAGCAGAAACGATTTTACGAAAAAGCTTCACAGGGAACTTTCCGGGCAGCAAAATCAAGTCTATATCCAAACAAGAGATTGCAGATATTTTAGGGGATATAACTCATCGAACCAGATTCGGTAATCAGCATAATGTAACATCAGTTTCAATAGTTCCATCTTCCAGAGATGAAGATAAATTGAAATATGTGCAGGGAATAGAAAAATTCATTGATACAATGAAAGGCGAAGTTTATACTGCGATTTTCATTTCTGAGCCTTTAGATAAAGAGACATTAGAGCTGCGTAAAAAGGGCTTGTTACAAATGCATTCCAGTCTTTCGCCATTTGCCAGTATGCAACTTGCATATGGCCAAAATTCAAGCAGATCTATTGCCGAGGGTATGAGCGAAAATTTCTCCAAGACTCTCAATGACAGCTTGACGGATACCAATAGCAACTTCGAAAGTAAATCTAAATCGACCAATAAGGGACATAGCTTTGGTTTGCTGGGAATAGGTTTTAATGGCGGAAGGTCTGTGGGTTATAGTTCAGGAAGTTCTTGGGCAAAAGCAGTTACCAAGGGGATTTCGGAGACGGAAGGAACTACAAAAACAGATACCACCACGGATACTACAGGGGATTCAAGGACAATAACAGTTACCAATGAAAATAAATCAGTTAAGTATATCATGGATAAAATTGATCAGCATCTGGAGCGTATCCAAAATTGTGAGGCCTTTGGATTGTGGGATGTGGCTTGTTATTTTGTGTCAGAAAGTATTCAGACTTCCGTTGTTGCCGCCAGCACTTACAAAGCTTTAATGGCTGGCTACAATTCCGGCGTTGAAAATTCGTATGTTAATATATGGGAAAAAAGAGACGAGGAGCATACGCCGGAAGTTTTAGAATATTTGCGCTATGGTCTGCACCCAACATTTGTGGTTCCAAGCGATGAAGGAATTTTTGAAATAGAAACTCAATATATTACGCCCTGTAGTTTGATTAGTGGTAATGAAATGCCATATATCATGGGCCTCCCGCGCAAGTCTGTTCAAGGAGTAACGGTACTCAACATGGCTGAGTTTGGCAGAAATGTACTTTTTTCGAGCGGAGCGCCTAATGGAACTAAAATTGAGTTTGGGAATATATATCATATGGGGGAAATGGAATCTGGCCGTGTTCGCCTTGATTTGGAGAGTTTCCGCTCGCATTGCTTTATAACCGGTTCTACTGGTTCCGGGAAATCAAATACAACCTATCGTATTTTAGATGAAATGATAGGACACCAAATACCGTTTTTGGTTGTCGAGCCAGCTAAAGGCGAATATAAACGTTATTTTGGAAGTTTACCTGATATAAATATTTTCTGTACTAACCCTAAATATTTTTCTATATTAAAAATCAATCCATTTAGGTTCCAATCGGATATCCATGTTCTTGAACATTTGGATCGAATGATTGAAATTTTTAATGCCTGCTGGCCGCTATACGCGGCTATGCCTGCAATTCTGAAAGAATCTTTTGAAAGAGCCTATATCAAGTGTGGATGGGATCTGAATAAATCAATCTATATTCCTACCGGACGTTCAAAGTATCCCACATTTACAGATGTACTGGAAGCCCTGCCCGAAATCATTAATAGTTCAGATTATTCATCTGATTCTAAAGGCGATTATACAGGTGCTCTGGTAACCCGGGTGCGTTCTTTGACCAATGGTATTTTAGGTCAGGTATTGTGCGATTCTTCGGATATCGAAGATACAGTGTTGTTTGACCAAAATACCATTGTTGATTTAAGCAGGGTTTCTTCATTAGAAACCAAGTCTCTTATTATGGGAATCTTAATTCTTAAATTAAACGAGTATAGAATGTGCTGCAGTGAAGAGAACCAGCCATTACGGCATATTACTGTACTTGAAGAGGCCCATAATATATTGAAACGCTCAGCCGGCAGCAGTGGGATGGAATCTGCTGATGTACAAGGAAAATCGGTTGAAATGATTAGTGCCTCAATTGCTGAAATGAGAACTTATGGAGAAGGATTTATTATTGTAGATCAATCTCCAACCGCCGTTGATGTTTCTGCAATAAAGAACACCAACACAAAAATCATAATGAGATTACCAGATTATGATGATTGCTTGATTGCTGGGCGAGCTATCGGATTGAACGAGAATCAAATTCAGGAAATTGCAAGGTTTCCGATGGGTGTGGCAGCGGTTTTTCAAAACAACTGGGTAGAGGCGGTACTAACCAAAATTGATAAGAGTGAAGAAGTATATCATAAAGACGACGAAATAGTACATAGTGATGATATGGCGGTATTAATAGGGAAGTTAAGCATTACGCTTTTGGTGCAGTTTGAAACCGGATTAGCATCAGAAGAAGGATTCCAGTTGGACGAGTTGATCCAAGAAGTGTATGCCAGTGAGTTGACGTCTTATAAGAAAAAGGAAATGGTGGAGAAGATGGTTAATCTCTGCACTTATTTCGAACATGAGCGCATAAATAACCAGACTTTTTCAAATCAGTTGGCTCAATTGATAGAATGCGATGGGTTATTTGAATTGTTAACAATTACATTTGAAGGCACATACGATAAGGACGGAAAAATCATTAAAAAGGACATTCAGGCTAAAGACAGCCAGAATATCTCGAAGTGGTATAAGGATTTTTATCAACATCTAGACGAGTATGCGTATATTGAAGATCAGCAAATCAAAAAGAAGCTGATTAGATATCTGCTCTTTAATAAGAGAGTTGAAACTATAAAGATAAATAAATATCAATTGATTTACGTTTCGATTTTTGGCTAAGGTTGTGAACTAATGAACCAGGTTACTCTTACATATAATCCGTATTTACCTGAATTAAGAATTACTATTAACGGAAGGAAACTATCTGATTATAGTGCATTGATGGAATACCGTCATGTTTGGTTCACTGAATGGTGTGAAATATTCTTTTTAGAAATAATGAAAGAGGTCAATGACGCATATTCACTGACTTTTGTCGGCGGCGAATTTGAAAGTGAGATAATGGAAAAACTTGCTGCCAATGATAGGAATTGCGTTTCTTTTACATATTCTGAACCGGTTATCAATATGTCGGTATATGAGCGAATGGCTGAGTTAGAACGATTAGATGAAGAAAGGAGCGACTTGGAACTATTGTCGGTTGCTCTTTGGGACCAAAATCAAACCTTAGTCGATGCAATGTTTGAAATATTGGATGAGGCGGAAGTCTTCACATTTGATTCATCAGAAGAAATGGTATGTGAAGATTGTTCTTTAGTTCGGATAATACTTGGAAAAGTCAATGATCTTACTGATTTGGCAGGAGCATTTGACGTTGGAATTGCTTTGGCGGAAACATATCCGAATGATGATTTGATGTATCAATTAAAAACATTGGGAAGGGACTGTTTTGTTTTTGTGATAGGGGCAGCTACTGAGTTCATTAATAAAGAGGATAATGTGTTCCTATACACTGTCGATGTGGATAACATTACTGATTGTTTGATGAAAGTCATAGCCGGGAAGGGAATTTGCAGGATTCTTTCGGAACAGGCTTATGGTATACAGAAGCGTTTTGAGCACAGAGACTCACTCATTAGTGAAACTGAAGAAAAGCAATTGGCGAGTCTGTGTCAGATTGAGCCGTTCTATAAGATCAGTGTACCAAGTTCAATGTATAAAGGCCGAACCCAAACTATAGAGATATTAGAAATACCATTCATCGGGAGTGCGGAATATACTTTTGAGACTAGTGATAAAGGAATCGTATCGTTTTCAAATATGGATATGAAGGCAATATCAGAAGGTAAAACTTTGGTATCTGTCTATCGTGTAGGTAATCCAGAACCAATAAAGGTGTTCTTGATTGAGGTTTGTGATCAGACATTGATTCAGGAAATCCGAATATTTCCTAAAACAAAGTATTTAGCAGTTGGAATGCAAGAAGCGTTGGAAGTGAGTTTTGTGCCAACTAATGCCGTAAACATAGATGAAATCAAATGGCTTACCAGTGACGATGGGGTTGCAAAAGTTGATGGTGGAAACATTGTAGGCCTGGGTTGTGGTAAGTGCAAAATAACGGCAAGCACCGATGAAACTAAGACCGAAGTAGATGTGATTGTTCAGCCCCATATAAGTGATATCATATGCCCAACTTCATATATTGAACTTCCTTCGGGTGAGCAAAAAGAATGGAAGTACAAAGTCGAACCGGAAGATTGCTATGAAAAGGATTTAATTAAGGTATGGTGCAGCGATGAAACGATTGCCACTTATCGTAGTGGATATATTATCGGAAAACGGCCGGGAACTACGAATATATCTATATGCGCACCGAATAATGAAATGGAAAAGAAATGTCAGGTTGTAGTTAAAAAGAGAAAATTGTTTTAGTTAAGCAGGTGAACATAGATGTCTTTCTATTATGAAAAATTAAACCTTACGGAAAAAAAGATATATGACAATATTGTTTCTAACATTATAAATATGAAAACTACAACACCATGTACCGGGGTTGGTGATATAAAGGCTATGTTTGCAGATATTATGGGTTCTCATCCACAGTTTTACTATGTGAATAACCAATGCGGAGTATCACTTGGCCTTACAGGTAAGAATATTATTTTATCTTACCGGTATAGCAAAAATCAGCTAAATGAAACGAATTCACAAATTGAAACGGTTATGCAGGAAATAATATCCGCGAATATAAACCAACATCAGTCGGATTACGATAAGGTACTTGTTTTACATGATTATTTGAAGAAAAATATCCAATACGATTGGGATGCTGCTATTAGTATGGGGATGAGAGGTTTTGAAGATTCACATAACATAGTGGGTGCATTTCTTAATAAAAAATGCGTATGCGAAGGTTTTGCCAAGGCTATGAAAGCCCTGTGTGACAAGATTGGATTAGAATGTCTCGTTGTCAGTGGAACCGCTTGCAGTAGCGTCGCTAAGGGACCGCATGCATGGAATATAGTGAAAATTAACGGATATTATCACCATGTTGATGTAACTTGGGACAATCAATTTACTGATGATGTGACAGTTCCCAACTATGGCTACTTAAATCTAGATGACGAGACTATCGGTAAAGATCACACATGGAATAAAAACAATTATCCATTATGTCCTGATGATCCATATAACTACTTTAGGGTAAATCAATCATTAATTGATTCAAAAACTAAATTGGAAAAATTCTTTTATGAAAGCATTTTAAATGAGGAAGAACATATAATTTTTAAGGTCGTGAAAGGAAGTCAGCTTGAAAAAGAAATCGCAGGTAGTCTACAGGATATTATCCATCGTGCCAGCAGCAAATGTAGGCATGTTTCCGTTAATGGGCTTAAATACAATTTGATACCGGAGCAGTTGACATATATGGTTCAGCCAAAATATCAATAAGGATGGAGAAACAAATGAAAGAAATTCAAGAAATTAATTTCGAAAGAAATAATGAAATTTCTGCAACGGGTGGGGAGACGGCAATAGATACCCAGGCTGAAGTTGACCTGATAAGTGCTGGAATCGGCTTTGATGAAGTTGTACATGAAGATATCAACAGGTCTGAAAGGCAAGATAATTTAAGGACCAGTAAAAGATAAAAGTATTGGGGGGGTGAAAATATGTTGGAATTTGGCGGTTCAGATGCCAGAGGCGGCGGAGAAGTATGTAAAAGCCCTGAGTCTTCTGTAGATACATCTGCTGAGACTGGAGGAGAAACTTCTGTGGAAACTCAGAATGAGGTAGAGGCTGAAGGCGAAGCTGCAGGTTTCGAAGATATATATAGCCCTGATATGGAAGAGGCGGAATCCGAGGAAGAATCGGAAAACAATGAGATAGGATTTGGGGATTCGGAAAGTATTGGAGAAAGCCAGCCTGAAGATAATGAGCATGAAACAAGGGATGTGCTGGCAGATTTGTCCCAATTTGAAAAGGGTAAGTACGTCTATGAGCCAGACGAGAAAGGCAATGGTTCCAGGGCATATGGAAAGTTGCAATTGAGTAACGAGGCGGTTAGAAATGGTCAAGCACAGAAGGAAATTGGTGGGGAAACTCGTCAACCCGACGATGATGGGGGGCACTTGATAGGCGCCCGTTTTGGGGGATCAGGTGAAAGCGAAAATTTGATGGCTCAGAATTCCAATTTGAACCGAGGATCATTCAAGCGGCTCGAAAATGACTGGGAAAGAGAGCTGAAAAATGGCAATGAGGTCTATGTTGATGTGCAGGTTTCTCCTTCGCGTGAGGGGCGGCCCGATACAATAATGGGTTCTTATGTGATTGAGCGACCTGATGGCAGCACTTTTAGAGATCATTTTTCTTTTACTAATGAGAGTAAGGAGACACAAGAAGAGTGGAACCGCGAAATAGAGTCTGTGGATGACGACTTTTATGATGACTACCCTAATCCTATGGACACTAATCATGAGGAATATCCTGATGAACTGAACAAGCCTATAAATAAACGAGATATAGAAAAGGTTTTTGAGAGGGATTAGGAAGGAAAGGTATTTTGATCAAGGGGAGGTGAAAGAGAACATGGATGAAAATGAGAATTCAATTATTACAGAGGATGTAGAAAATCTACCTGCTCCAGATGAAGAAGTTGAAGAGCAAGGAACTGAATCTCCTATAGAAGAACAAGAAGTAGTTCTTACGAAAATAGAAGATTTATGCAAGGCTGTAGCAGTTTTGCAGGAGTGTTTTGATAACAAACTCATGGAGGATGCCCACAAGAATCAGATGTTTGACAATATGCACCGAGAGCTGACCAGTTATCAAAACGGTCTTTTAGATAAAATCATAAACACAATGGCAATGGACATTATTCAGTTGGTTGATAGCACAAAGAGAAATATCAGCATATATGAGAAGGAAGAACCAAATGAGGAGAATTATAAAAGGCTGCTAAGGAATGTGAAAGGCATTGCCGAGGATTTACAAGACATTCTTTACCGGCAAAGCATCGAATCCTACTCAGTCCCGGGTGAAGTGGTGGATGTAAAACGACAAAAGATTATTCAGACTATCGATACCGATGATCAATCAAAAGACAATCTGCTGGCGGTTAGAACTGCTGATGGTTACGAGAAGGATGGCAGGGTATTACGACCGGAAAGAATCAAGATATATAAGTACAACCAAGATGTCAAATAAGTAAGCCATATCCTAAAAAAAAGGAGAATGCGTTAATGGGAAAAGTATTTGGTATTGACTTAGGAACAACTTATTCTTGCGTTGCCTATATGGATGCAAACAACAAACCAGTAGTATTAAAAAATGCCGAAGGCGACTTGACCACCCCTTCTGTTGTCTATTTTGAATCTGCACAAGATATAACGGTAGGCTCGGTTGCCAAGGAAAGTGCAAAAATGTATCCCGATCAAGTGGTTACATTTATAAAAAGAAGCATCGGACAGCCCGGTTTCAGCCGTAATATCAATGGTGTTGATATGAAGCCGGAGGAAATCTCATCATATATTTTGAAAAAAGTCGTTAACGATGCCAAAGATACTCTTCAGATGGAGGGAAAATTAGATGATGGCGAGGAGATCAAAGACGTAGTCATTACCTGCCCAGCATACTTTGGTGTAACAGAACGTGACGCTACAGCGGCGGCTGGTAAAATTGCCGGACTGAATGTACTTTCTATCATTAACGAGCCTACCGCTGCCGCTATTACATATGGAGTTACTGATGATTCACAGGTCAAAACGGTTCTTGTATATGACCTCGGCGGTGGAACCTTTGATATAACCATGATTAATATTAAACCTGGTGAAATCCGGGTTATTTGCACCGGTGGCGATCACAACTTGGGCGGTAAGGATTGGGATGATAGAACGCTTATGTATTTGGCAGAAGCCTACCAGACCGAAAACGGAACCCCTGATAATATCCTTGAAGATGCGGAAACCTTCCAGGAAGTATCTCTTGCAGCAGAACGTGCCAAGAAACTACTTAGTGCAAAGGAAAAGGCTCCGGTTGCCGTAAGTTATATGGGTGAACGTGTCAGAGTTGAATTAACCAGGGAAAAGTTCGATGAGTTGACAGAAGACTTGCTGACTCGAACCATTGAATTGACCAAGGATATGTTTAAGGAAGCTGAAAAGAAGGGCTTTAAACAGTCCGACGTCTCCGAAATCCTTTTAGTTGGTGGTTCGTCCAAAATGCCGCAGGTTATGCACCGCGTAAAGGAAGAATTCGGAATTGAAACAAAAATGTTTGATCCTGATGAAGCGGTTGCAAAAGGAGCTGCAATTTATGCAGCGAAAGTCAGTGACTACAATATAGTTTTGGAAGAAATCGCGAATAATTCCGGGAAAACAGTTGCTGAAATCAAGGAAGATATTGACACTGGCAAAGTTGATTTGCAGGAAGCTGCAAAAAAGGCAAATGTCAAGCCCGGTAAAGGCCGCTATCTCCCTGGAGACGATATGAAAATTATAAACGTTTCCAGTCGTAGTTTTGGAACATGTGCTTATGACGAGAATGATGTATTAAGGTTATTTAACATTATTATCAAAAATGCAGAGCTTCCGGCGATAGCTACGAATACTTTCTATCCTAGATACGATAATCAGAGAAACGTTGTGTTCAATGTTCTGGAATCTCTGACTTCTGAAGAAGTTATAGACCCGGCTCTCGGCAAGGAGATTGGTAAGGCTGAATTGGAATTACCTGAAGGTGTAACCAGGAGCACTGCTATTGAAGTGACATTCAAGCTAAATGAATCAGGTCTCTTGGAATTGAAAGCCAAAGAGACAAAGCGGGGCAGAAGCGTTGAAACATCATTCCAAACAACAGATGCATTATCTGCAGAAGAGATGAGTGACGCTATCAGGAGAAGCAACCAAGCAGCTTTAAATTAAGTGGCAGAAAAGTTGAATTAAGCAGGTGGAATAATGGCAGCCAGAGACAATTATTTTAATTTACTGGAATTATCATTCGATCCAATGGTAAATGATGTTGCCAAGATAAATGAAGCCATAAGTAAAAAACAGCAGCAATGGTCAAAGGATATGATAAATCCTATTAAAAAGGTCAAAGCTGCGGAATACATGGCCAAGTTGGATGACATTAAAAAAGTTATGCTCAATGAAACTTCTAGAAAGCAAGAAGCAGCAGCAGCATTAAAAATACGTGATGAAAAACTTAAAGAATTAGACGGAAAACTGACGCTCTATTCGGCTAAAGGAGATCGGCTTTCGGATAAAGATTTGAAAATTCTGCTCAAGAATTTCTCATCTTATGGTTTTACAGCAGAATTAATCACGCAGAGATTTAAGAAGTTTGCTGTTTCAGAAGAACAGGAAATTGGAGAAGTTATTGATAGAAGCCTGGCTAATAACATCAAGAACCTTTTCCAACAACTGGACTATAAGGACTACACATTATACAAGTTCCTTGGCTTACCTGCCAGTTCATCCTGTGAACAGCTACGAGAAGCAGCCGAGAACCAAAAAAAGAAACTGCTGGCAAAAGGAGAGAAGACAGGAAAAGATAATGCTATGCAATCGTTATGCGGGTTGTGTGCGGTTGTATTTAAGGATAAAGCCAGCAAGAAGAAGTATGACAATTATGTCAATTTAACTAAATACGGAAAACTGAACGATGCTATTGATGAAATGGCGCTTAGTAATCAGCGGAAGATTGAGCCTAAGATGAAAGAGCGCTTGATCGATGTAGCGGTCAGCGAGTATAAAATCAGTGTGTCAGAGGCCTCTATTTATATTAACAATTATTGTTCACTGCAGGATTATACCCTACCGGAAAATAGAATTATTTGCGGCTTATGTCAAGCAGAAAATCCAGCAGGTACAACAACGTGCTCGAAATGTGGGAAGCCATTGATTATTGTTTGTCCTTCCTGCCAGGCACAAAATGATAATGCTGCTAAGAAATGCATAAAATGCGGCTTTGATCTATCTAAAATGGATTTAGCTATAGAGCTGATTGGCAAAGCCAAAAAGGCACTGTTAAAAAAGGATATGGATCAGGTTTCCCAATACCTAAAGGAAGCAAAATTATATTGGTCAAATCATCCTGATGTTATTTCCATTGAAAATACATTAAAGGATTTTAGGGACAAGTTTGGTACTCTCATAGCTGCAATCTATCAGGATATAAACGATAAGAATTATTACTCTGCCGAGATAAAGATAAATAGGGCTAAAAATGAAGGCTTTGTTATCGGGAATGATGTCATCGTTAAAGTATCCAGTGCTATTAAGAATGTTGAAGAAATGTTAAGTGAGGTACGTAAAGCAGATGATGACAAAGCGTTCAACCTATTGATTGCATTGACCGATGAGATTAATGATAGCAGCGAAGTTGCACAACTTATCCAGAAATACCCGCCTGCTCCAGTACCAAAAATATCAGCAAGTAGAATTGCCGGTGAAGTAAATGTTTCGTGGGAAGCAAGTTCATCTACAGGAAATCTGGAATATATTCTGGTAAGAAAAGAAAACACATTCCCCAACAATATAGAGGATGGAACGATTGTATATAAAGGTAAAGAGTTATCATTTACTGATGCAGATTTGAAAAAATCGGTTGTTTACTATTACTGCTTGTTTGTATTGAGAGTTGGAGTCGCTTCCAATGCTGCCAAAGTAATCGAGCCAATTGTTATTGTTGATAATGTTAGCAACATCAAATCCATAGGTGGGGATGGGTTAGTCACAATTACCTGGGATAAGCCGGCAACAGTAACGGAAGTAAAGGTATGGAAATATAAAGGGGATAGTCAACCCGGTTCACCGGATGGTTTTGAAAGTATACCCTGCAAGCGTCTTGATGGGGTAACCATAACCGGGTTAGAAAACGGAGCAAGATATTGGTTTAGTATATGTGCTTTCCATACCATATCAGGGCAAGCCTATCCTGCAGAAAGCAACTTGATTAATGCAGTACCGCAAAAGCCTGCCAAACCTTTAGAGAATTTTACCGTTTTATATGAAGACGAAATATTTCAAGCCCAATGGGAAGAGTCTGATTGGGATACTATCCTTTTCTATACACAAAAAAAGCCAGAGTATGCCATAGGAGCAATATACAATCTTGAAGATTTATTAAATACGTATACAAAGATTGATGTTTCTCTTAAGAGCCTGACCGAAGCTGAATTTACATTAAATTTTATTGGGGAATGTTACATTATCCCCGGTGTTATTAATGCAACGAACGTAATTCTTAATCATGCAGCTTATGTATCCAGCGTTCCGCCAGTTAAGGATATTACTTATGATATGAACGCTTCAGGTACAGAATTATACGTAAATTTCACTTGGCCTAAAAAAATACAACGAACGGCGATGTTTTATCGCATGGATGATTATCCCCATGGTCCGGATGATCCGTTGGCGGGAAAGATTGAATGCAGCAAAAGACAATATGAGAGCAATGAGGGGTTGTTGGTTACTAATCCTGTTAACGGGGTATATTATGCGATTATTTATACTTATTATGAAGGCGAAGGGCACAGAATTTATTCTGAAGGTATTAAAACTGTAATAAATAATGAGCCTCAACGAGATGTATATTACTCATTTAAATATAAAAAGGGGTTTCTATCCAAAAAACGGACCTTAACTTTAACAGTTAAATCATCAGGGACATTCATGTTTCCGCAATTCGCTATAATAGGTAAGTTCAAATCAGTCCCTTTAAAAAGAGGAGATGGAGATGTGGTATGTTCGCTTTCAGAGGAAACTGAGATTAGAGGAACACGAACATACGACTTTGATGTTGATGATATTAGAAGTGGGACCAAACTAAAATTGTTTTTCCTTAATGATAAGCAATACAAAAAATACAGGGTGTTGAATGATGGTACCAATGAAATTTAGGGAGGGGGTATAAAGTTGGCCAAATATTTATGCCCAAGATGCTTTGAGATGCAAGAGCTCGATGATGTTGAATATGTGTGTGTGAATACGAGTCGAGAAAAAAACTGTACGCGAGCTATGGAAAAGAGGCCATTTAAGCCTGAGGGCAAAAGCAAAAATCCAAAATGTGATGTTTGTGGCCAACCGTTGACGACCAAGGTGTGCCCAAAATGTAACTTTGAACTGCCACTGAGTATTGCAACAACCAAGAACTACCCAATTGCAATAATTGGAGCGAAAGAGACTGGAAAAAGCAATTATGTGGCCGTTCTTATCAATCAATTAAAGAACGAGATCGGGCGCTCCTTTGACTGTTCACTCATGGCTTGCGGAGACAAAACTCTAAACCGTTATAAGTCGGATTTTTATGACCCCCTATATAGACATAAGACATGTGTAAGAGGATCGGATGCCGGTGATGTGGAACCGCTGATTTATTCCCTGCTTTTTCAAAGAAAAGGGAAGTTATTTAAGAAGTCCGTAAATGATGCAGTATCACTAACTTTTTTCGATACAGCCGGCGAAAATTTAAATTCAATGGCAACGATGCAAACCCATAATCGGTACTTAAGCCATGCGTCAGGGATTATTTTATTGCTTGATCCTTTGCAGTTACCATCTGTTAGGGAAGAATTGGAAGGGAAAATAAGACTTCCGGAGGAAAATACCGATGTGAATACCATCTTGTCGCGTACGATTGAAATCATTCGCTCTGGAACCGGCCTAACCAATTTGACCAAGAAGATTGATATTCCAATTGCCATATCTTTTACCAAGATTGATGCTGTCGATGAATTGATAGATCCGGCCAGTTGTTTAAAGAATGATTCTGCTCACATTAGAAAAGGTATATTTGACAAAAAAGATTTTAATGACGCCAGTGAAGAAATGCAGAGTCTGGTAGAGAGTTGGCTGGGGGTTGAATTGTATCAGACTGTGTCAATGCATTTTAAGAATTTCGGATTCTTTGGACTCAGTGCATTAGGGAGTAATCCTGACGTGGATAATAGAATACCTAAATTTAGGCCGTTTAGAGTAGCCGACCCGTTTCTCTGGGTATTATCACGAGAAGGGATCATAAAAGCAGAATAGAGGTGAACAAGTGATAGCCTTACAATACATATATACCTCTTGGAAAAATGGAGATTCATCTGAAAAGGGATATATGATATATGCCAAATCAGAAGGGATTAGTGAAGCTGAGTGTGACGATATAAAATTTGTAATGCAGTATCTGGCACCCAAGGAAATGGTTCATAACCCTACACCAAAGCAAATTGCGGATGAGTTCCCATATAGTTTTTCGTATTTCAAACTGTCAAGCGGGCGAGCGTGTATTGCGCAGGCAACATATTTAGGCAAAGATTATTCGGGCCGGTTTGGCAACTACATCATTTATGCATTAGTAATTCCAATGGAAGAATTGGATACTTACCCAGTGGAGCTTTTTGGAGAGGGTTATATTAGAACATTTTTGACCGACAAAGAATTAAATGCACCTTCTCCTGTGCCAGCTTTACCACCATTTGAAATTGTAAATTCGGGCAGTATCATCAATGACGAACAAGTTATGGAATTTATATACGAACGGGAAGAAGAGTTTGCCTATCTATTTTCAGCAGTGCTGATTGCTAAAGATAAAGGGGTGCCATTTTATCTTAATGACACCAGAGAAAACTTGGTTTTGTGGATGGCAGCTTTACAGAAAATGCTGCCTATAGAAATAGCCAAACAAGTCACCTTCAATACATATGTTGGAAATCATGAAAAATTGAGATCGGATGATTGTAAAGCAAAAGGATTGACCTTTATCTGCTTGGGCGTTAGACCGGATGCAAACTACTTCAGTTATGCTACAGAATCAAAAAGCAGCCGCCAGATGGTAATGGACTTTATTAATGGAAACATGACAGAAGATATTGAAGTTCTATCAGTGGCTAAAGCCATGGCTATGAGTTATACCATGGGAATGGAAGATATCGCTTTATTCTCGGACTTTCTGGTAAAAGTCGGTTTTCATGAATTTAATATAGAGTTGGAAGCTGCCTACAGCTTTTATAGGTTATATAAAGAAGGTGATTTTACACTCGCCGGAAATAGTTTGATTAACATGTTAGAGTTTGGCCATAAATATTGTCCTGAAGAAATGAATTCTGCCGTTGGAGTAAAAGTTATTGAGAAAATTCAAGCAGAAATGTGGAATCTAAGTATAGAAGAAACAAAGACCTTAATTCCATATTTATACTCGTATTCTGGGTTTATGGTATATACCATAAATGAAATTGTGTATGAATTTTTATACGAATATGCGATGGAAAATATAGATGAGGGTTCTTTATTTGATTTACTCAAATCAATACAAGATAGAAACCGAAACGAGTATAAAAGCTTCTTGGAATATTTTTGTTCATCCAAAGTCATTGGACAGTCGAAATTATACCTGGAAGGAAATCAGTCACCATCCACTAACTTGTTCTATTGCAAATTCATGGTTCGCAACTACAATCTTAGAAATGGCCTGAATGACTCTCTTGGAGTCGCTTCTTTGTTAGGTATTATCATTAGGAATATGGCCAAATATCAATCTGATTCAATATTTGAAATCCTGGATGAAGTGCAAAATTATCCATTGCTTTTGTCCGATATAGTTGCAAAATTTACGGCCAATTTACGAGCTGATAAGATGAGGGAATTTGGTATTAAATTCGGTCAATGGATGGATGTTCTTGGAGAAGTTAACGCTTCTGAGATACAGTCCCATCTTTTCAAAAGATCTAGTCAGTTTGCTGTTTATTTATGCTCCATGTATATTAAGGAATCGAAAAACCCTGATAAGGCATTTTGGAATTTTTATAATCACCAAAAAAGTTTGTTTTCCTTAAATGGTAATTTGGATTTGAGTACGCTAGTAAAAGCTTATTTGGAGTGTGATCAAAGTTCCAAAGCTGCTATCAAGATTATCGAAACGGTTGATCTAAAACTGATCAAAGATATTTCCACTGCAAATATGATAATTGCTATAATTGAAGATTTACCAATGAAATCCTTAATAAAGACAGAGTATAAAACTTTGATAAAAATTGATGATATGGCCCTAAGTAATCGATGTGAAACCTTAAAGATTACAGCGGTATTATTTGCGAAATATTGTGAAAGGCAAAATTCTATCACTGCACGTAAAATAACTTTTGGGGAATTATCATCGGGTTTCAAATATAGTTTAGATGGATTTGAGAAGAAGGATTATCAGGAATATTTATCCGAGTATTTGAATATTTTTATCAGGTATATTTATTCGAGTAACGATGTTACTGCTTTGTTGAAATCTTGCTATAATACTAAATATTTTGGCGTTTTTCATGATGAATACGCAGATATTCTCAAAAAGATTAAAAAACGAGACGAACGTGCCTGGAACAGACTTATTACCCAGACCTGTATATATCTAATTGACAATATTTCGAATGATGTTGCAGCAACATATGAGCCCTTATTTATGAAGTATCTTAGGAAGTTTGATCCCGAAGAATTAGATAAAATAAAACATTCTGTGTTAAAAGAGGCAAATACAAGAAAAACTACCTACTTTTTTGAACGGATCTATGAAAAAGAGGGGTTAAGAGATAAATTCGAAGGGTTATTTAAACGTAAGTAAAAAAGACCTGTATATATTTAAGAAGGAGGGAGAAAGGATGGATCAGAACGAGCGGTGCGCTGTAGGAAGAGACGATGATGGCTCATGGTTAATGGTTTTAGTGATTGCTTGCTTTGTAATAGCTGTAATTTGTGCAATCATCGTCTATGGCGGAATGTTCATTGGTGGCTTTTATTCTCTGAAGAACTATTTTGCGTCTTTCAAAGAAAATGTCATCGATAGTAATCAAAATGTTCAGGTAGCATAAACAATTTGAGGGGGATAAGTTATGATCGTTCAAGAAGAACAGCCTGCAAAGACCAGTTATTTTTTCGAAAAAGGGTATGTTGACTTACTTAATACTATTAAAGGCGCATGGAAACGGAATTTTATTGAAGCTGCAAGGCAGTGGGAAATTGCCAAGGACATTGGACTATTTTCCATTCGTGGTGGTATTCACACCGTTGCGGCAATTAGTATTTATGCTTTTGGCAGTGCGATAACATTTGCTACCACTGCTATCCATGTTGGAATATTAGCACTAGTTTTCTGCTTGATTTATATCGGTTTTGGAATAGTTTGGTTTATTGACCGTGTTTATATTTACATTAATAAAATTAAAAATGCTTGCCCAAATTCTTCATGTCAGGCTAGTTTCTTGATTCCTATATACGAATGTCCGTCCTGTAATGTAATGCATACAAAATTAGTACCAAGTAAATACGGTATTTTAAAGAGAACCTGTAACTGTGGGACGGAATTGCCAACTACTTTTTTGAATGGCCGTGGAAGTTTAAAGGCATATTGCCCTGAATGTGAATGTTCTCTATCAGGGGATACGGCGAGCAGACAGTATGCTATCCCAATCATTGGCGGACCGTCTGTTGGCAAGACCTGCTTGATTAATATGGCAGTTGATCAATTATTGACTAACGTAGCACCGGCACAGAATTGGGATCTGCATTTTATGTCAGAGAATGATGAGAAAGATTATCAAAAAGCAATGGGCTCTCTTAATAAGGGTGTTCGCTTACTGAAAACTGAATTCGATGCTTTGACCGCCTACCAGCTCATGTTAAAGTTGCCTAATGACAAGGTGGGACGCAGAACATATATATATGATATTTCTGGTGAAATGTTTTCTTCAAGTGGTGATGTGCAAAGAAATAAGGCTTATAGTTATGCAGATGGTTTCATTTTCGTGATTGATCCGTTGACCATTGGCCGATATGCTGCAGAAGTAGAAGATTGTATCAATATTGATTCCTATGGTGTAAGTACAAAAGATTTCGATGACATTCTTAATATCATGTTGATAAATCTTGAAAAGATATTTGATTTGAAGCCCAAGGATGTTTTGAAGCGCAATTTAGCAGTGGTCATTAATAAATGTGATATCCCGGGGTTGGAAGAACGCATAGGTGATACTGCAGCACAGCATTATTTGTCACAAAATCCTAGCTGTAAAGACTTATATCAAGCTAAGAACGCGGTTTGTAAAGACTTTTTGAATGAATTCGAAGCTGGCAATTTTGTTAGAACCGCAGAAAGTAAATTTAAACAGGTTCAGTATTTTACATGTAGTGCATTGGGACATAACAAAGAAGGGGTTCCTTACGAAGGGAAAAATGTCGAAGAGCCTTTTGTATGGTTGCTGCAACAAATTGATGAGGACATCAAAGTTGCAGTCTAATCTGAACTAAGAAGTTTCATAATTTCATGGTAGAATATAGGATTATATTGGTCTGTAAGCTCTAATTTCCTGATGTATTGTTGGGGTAATGGAAGTTTACAGACCTTTTTTCCGTAAAAGCATAAATAATGAACATAGTCTGTTAGTGTTTGCACGTTTTTATGTAACATTAAAATAATAGCCATATCATTTGGCTCAGATCCATTCATATATGGAATGGCATTGGATAATAATTTATTAAATCCAATAGCAACAAGCGAATATATAAAAACTGTAGTATATGTAGTCAAGTTGGCATTGGCGTGATTATATATTGCGAAGAACCCTAAAACTATTGTCAGCAAAGCATTAGATAGAATTCCTGAAAAATTATACAAAAAATAATGTGTTGCAGTACTTGATTTAGGAATCATAATACACTGCCCGCATACACTGTTTTCCCACTGAATAGAAATATGATTTGTGCAGCAATTATTACATAATTTAAGGTTTCCAATTTGAAAAGATAAAAAGTAATATCCTGAGAGCATACCACCAAATAGATGCCCTAATTCATGTATTACTGTTTGAATTACATCAGATAAGATCAGGCCGGTTATAGAAATGGCTAAAACAGCAATTACCGGCTTATCTATTAGCTTTAAGCAAATTAATAAATAAAAGATGCAATTTATTAACTTTAAAATGGAGATACAATTTTTCATAAAAGGATCCTTTAATGATTATTTAATTTGGGTGTGCCCCGGAATCGATAACAAGCCTGCTATCTAACCGATGAAGGGATCGGTCTTTAAATAGATTTGGTATGGAGTTTGTTGACGATCAGGCCAACGGTTAAAAGAACCGTTTACATATATCACATCTTCTCCCTTTATCACATAAATGCCGGATCTTAAAGACCCGGCATTTTTGTGTGTAGTGGCAGGGAGACAGAAATAGAACCTGCTGGAAACTAAATTCCATCCGTGACTTTAAAACTAATTGGCAGCGCTTTGATAGTATGCGCTTTTGTTACATTGGAGAAGGTATAGCTACTGACTGCGCCCACAGATTTGCCGTCCACTAAAACATCAGAGATCAAATATCCGTCTTGGGCTGTTATTGTAAATGTCTTGCTGCTGCCCTTGCTTAAGGTCGCAGTGGTCTTTCTTATTTTATCATCCATTTTGTAATTTAGTCTACAGTATTTTACAAAAAGTGGTTATTTGTTTCCAGAACCTTCTCCCAGCTTAATCTTTGGATAATATTGCGCGCCGTGACCAAACAAGAACTGACCCAATGGCTGAGAGAGCACTTGTGAGGAAAGAGATAAAATTTCTGAATTTATGTTATTTTTTGGAATGACGATTTGGCTGGGGTATAATATGATATAACGTAGAGGTAAATGAACATAGGCAGGAACTGGAGGGGGTGCGGTATCTTGGAGAAATCAGGTAATGGCGTTTGTTCGGATTTTCATTCAATTCGTAAACACCTCATAAGCCTGGAGGACAGGGATAAACAACAACATTGCCAACTGGCTATAGAGAAGGCCCACGAGATTGCGAAGGTCTTGCGGATGAAGCATGGGGTAAAACAGGTCTATCTCTACGGTTCTCTGGCGTGGGGAGGCTTTGATCTGTATTCAGATATTGATTTATTCTTAGTGGGAATGAATGGAAACTACTGGCAGGCATTAAGCGACGCCGAGAATATTGCAGCTCCCATTGAGGTGAGTCTGGCTTGTGAAGAGGATTGTTTGAATTCGCTGAAGGAAAAGGTGTTGGCTAAGGGGGTTTTATTATGATCAGTAGAGTGGAGTATCTTACCTTGAAAGCCCGGGTGGAAGAAGAGTTTGCTAATCTTAAGCGTCTGGAATCGGCTTTAAAGAAGCTCAAGCTTTTTCCAAATATAAAGACGGATTCTCTAAATAGCTTACCGCTGAGTGATGAGGTTTCCTGTCGGGTGATTGGTTCGTATTTGCATGATTATTATTGCGGACTGGAGAAGATATTTTTACACATTGCTAAGAGCTTTGGGGAAGGTTTGCCCGCTGGTAGTCAGTGGCATAAGGAGCTACTCGAACAAATGACGCTGAATATACCGGGGGTTCGTACAGCGCTACTCAGTAAGAAGACCCTAACGGGGCTAGATGAACTGCGTGGATTCAGGCATATTTTTCGCAACGCCTACGGATTCAGCATAGACCCGATTAGGGAACAATTGTTGCTGAGCAATTTATCTGGTATTTCTGTATCAGTAAAGAAGGAAACAAAAGCCTTTTTTAAAGAGATGGATGAGTTTATCCTTGTATAGGGAGCATATCACTTGACCCGAGTTATTTGGAGAGAAGGTTTAAGGCGACGGCCAGGACGAACCATTTGGGGGCCGGGTCATCGGGGGCATGGTCTGCGGTGATTAGCCCCATATCTATGGCCTGTTTCATGATCTCCCTTTTCCATTCTGCGGTGGATGGTGCGGGGGGATCTTCCTTAAGGGTCTGCATAAATTGCTCCCAGGGGAATTTGTCGCCCGGGCAGGCAGTCGGTGCCAGGTCTTTATGACGGTTTATCTCCAATTGACCATATTGTTGTTGCAGATACCTGATCAGTTCCACCAGTGACCGGAGTTGTTCGGCTGAGGGGGTTTCCTCCATGAAGTTGCCGGTCAGGCAGATGCCGACACTGTCGCTGTTGTATCCCTGGGTGTGGGCTCCAGCCGTATCGATTGGGCGCCCCAACTCTACGTTCCCATTTTTACGAATTACATAATGATAACCTATTCCACTCCACCCTCGGTCCAGGTGCCAGCTGTGAATTTGTGCTGCGGATACATCCGGGCTGGCAGAGTGATGGACGGCAATCCGACTGGTTCGTGAGCGGGTCCGCAATTCCTTGAAGTCCAGATTGGTTTCGATAAATGTCATTTGGCTTAACCTCCTTCGTATATTATATGCAAGGGTCCGGTCTGGGGTCAGGGAAAAGATAGGGGGAAAGATAGTCTGTCTCCGCCATGGCTCACCTCCCTTCGCGTTAATTTGCGGAAGCCGGTTCTGACTTCCAAATGCAGTTTAAGCTGCAGGTGCCGCGGCAGGGAAATGTGGCTTTTTGCAAAACGGAGCACCGCTAAGGGGGTAAAAATCATAAGGCTGGGTTATAAAGGGGGAGTTTTTGCAAAGGGGAGGCGAATCGGTTGGTTCTATCGAATACACCCTTAATTGCATGAGCAATTAATTTATCAGGATGTTTTGTGCCCAAGGGTTTCTCCCTTCTCAATATATCGCTGGGTAATATTGGGTTAGCTATCACTTCTATAGAATATAAAGAGGCTGAACGGCCATCTTGTTTCCTTGGTATAAGTTGCTTGTGAGTGATAAAATAGAATATAACAAAAATAGCCAATAAAAAGCAGCAAAAACGGGCATACCTCCGCTGGTCAATCTTTGCGCTTGTCACCGAAAAAGAAAAGCGCGACAGTCCCAGGTCCCGTATGCGCACCGATTACGGTGCCCACGCTGTTGATCATGACCGGGCCGTTGAGGTGGGGGAATTTTTCCTCGACCAGGTCGGCCACCTTGCGTGCATCGTCATAGCAGGCCGAATTAGAGATAAAGCACTTGCCCGAGTATTCCGTGCCGTTTTGCGCATGCACTTCCATCATGTGTACAATCTCGGTGATGACGTGTTTTTTTCCGTGAATCTTGGCGCGAGGAATGAGTTTTCCGTCATAGCTCATATTTAACAGCGGACATATGTTCAGCAAAGTTCCCACAGCCGCAGATGCAGCTGATATACGGCCGCCGCGTTTATAGTGGGTAAGGTCGGTGGAGAAAAACCAGTGGTGCACGTTGAGCTTGTTTTCTTCTACCCAGGCATGCACATCTTCAAAGGTTGCGCCATTGTCCCGCATATCGGCCGCCGCATCCATGAGTAGGCCGTAACCCGATGATGCACCCAGCGAGTCCGCAATCATCATTTTTCGACCCGGATATTTTAGTAAAAGTTCCTCCCGGGCGATACAGGCTGAGTTGTAAACTCCTGACAAGCCCGTGGAAAGGGTAATGTGCAAGATATCCTTTCCATCCTTTAAATATGGTTCAAAAAAGCTGATAAACTGCCCCACGTTCACCTGCGAGGTTGTTGGCATCGCTCCTGCCGAAATTCTGCCATAAAATTCTTCAAAAGGCATGGTTTGTCCCAAGTCATCCGGATATTCATTTCCATCCATATTGTAATGAAAACAAACAAATGGGATGTTTCTTTTTTGGAAGTACTCATATGGTATATCTGCTGTGGTGCAACAAGTAAGAACATAATCAGACATATTCAAAGCTCCTTTATATCACGGTAATGAATTTAATTACCTTATTATTTTTACTTCAATTTACAATGGTTTACTATCAGTTCTATTTCATAAATGAGGGTTGTAGTACAATTTATGGCCAAAGTTTAGAAATGCCCTTTTCATTTCTTTTTTTAGTGAAATAATTGAGGATTCCATGTTAAACCGGTATTTGCCGTCGGAGAGGGCTGCATGGTTCGGTGTTTATATCTCATAAAAACATACCGCCAGTAATCCGGGTCCGGTATGAACTCCCAGAGCCGGACTGATATCGGAAAAAATCAGCTCTTTAACGTTGGGCAGCTTGCTAAATTGGGCCCATAATTTCTCCCCTTCTTCTTTTGCGCCGCCGTGCATT
>JAQUIZ010000145.1 GCA_028683355.1 Fermentimonas sp. | reverse complement strand
TTCTTGTTATAACTAGCTCATTGTTTTCCAATGATCCTATTTCATTGGGTTTCAATGATACAAGCTTCTCGACTTCTTTATAAATATCAACTCCTCCCTCAAACAGGCTTGTTTCGAAACTGTTAAATTTTGAATATGCTTCTACATTAAAAGATGTACCGGTTACATGTACATCGCCTTGTGAAGTCTTCACGATAAATGGCTTTTTCTCATTTTTACTTACTTCAAAATATGCTTCTCCATCTAAATAAACAGTTCTATTGTCCTTAGAAAACTCAGATGGATATCTGAATTCTGTATTTGCATTTAACCATAAGTTAGTGTTGTCAGAGAGAATAAGATTTATACGCTGACCTGCAGGAACAAGGATCGTATTGTATTGCTCTGTCTTGTTATCAAGGTTAAATAAGTAAACTCCTCCAATTATTAAAGCAATAATTGTTGCCACGGCTCCAGCAAACCATTTTAATGGTATTACTTTGTTTTTGTTGTTTGTCAGTACTTTAGATCCGGAAAGGATTTGGATATCATACTCTTTTCGTGATTGCATAAAACAATTAAAATTGGATTCAGATTTCTCCATCCAATCACGTATTTTTTTCTCCTCATCTAATGATGTTTTACCTTCAAAGAATTTATATAATAATATTTGATTCATGCAATCGATATTAAGCCTACTTTATTTAAAACAATT
Source organism: Fermentimonas sp. (assembly GCA_028683355.1). GTDB lineage: Bacteria > Bacteroidota > Bacteroidia > Bacteroidales > Dysgonomonadaceae > Proteiniphilum. The sequence continues at coordinate 5,360 of JAQUIZ010000145.1, read as the reverse complement.
TAAAAGTAGGATACCCTAACACGTAATGATGTTTTTAACTAAAATAAAAAAATAAATACAGATAAAGCTATAAAATCCTTTAAAGAAACACGTAGTTGATGCAGCGCTTTTGAAATATGAAACTCTACTGCTTTTTGGCTAAGATCTGTTTTGGCTGCAATATCTTTGTAAGTAAGTCCTTTATCTCTGCTTAGTGAGAATATTTGTTGTGTTTTTTCAGGCAGCTTTTCTAAAGTATTGTCAATAATTTCCTGAAGCTCTTTTGAAAATATAAAATCGGGGTCACAAGCTTCAAGTGTACTGATTTTTGTCTGCAGTACCCACTCATTGTGATCCTTTAATTCATCTGTAACCCTTTGCTGTATTCGTATGTGTTTTATATGATTGAGGCATTTATTCTTTATTATGGTAAGAATGTATGCCGGTGGATTAGTTTCCGGAAGCAGATCATCTTTGTTTTCCCAATATACCGTGAAAGCTTCTGATACAAAATCTTCAGCTACCTGTTCATCCTTCAGATAACCAATAGCAAAACGGATAAAACGTCTGTAATATTCATTAAACAGCGCATTGAAGTTTTGTATGTCTTTGGATGAAATCATTTGGTTAATGCTTTTATATTCAATAATATATTATGAATAAGTTTTTTATTACGTTTTCACTGATGAGTTTGAGGGCTTATTTCATAAAACATTAATTTGTAAATATACACTTGTTTTCCCTCAAATTAAATAAATTAGCATAAAATGATATAATATATCTATTTGACGTAATGATGTTCTTATAATATTATATATCATGAGAAATATTTAATGAAATAATAAACTTTTGGGTATGTATTCCCTGCTTATTCATCAATATTTCTGCAGAAGTGTAAGGAGTTTTCTGTCCAGTTTATGGCCATGCCAATCCTCATAATCCACATCCTTTCTACCGGAATCCAGCAAGCCAAATTCTCCCCTGAAGTTCCATAAACCCCAGCCAATATTGTGCGAAGTCAGTATGTCCAACTGATCATCAAACCAGGCGAGAAAAACATCATGAGGTGTCTCTTTATAGCAGCCGCACTCACCACAATGCACTCCAACACCTTGGTTGACAAGATCTATCCAAGGCTGATAAAACTCCTCAAGCACTTGTCGGTCAAATCTCTTGCCATCTATCATACCCGGCCACACGGGTAGAGGTGCATCATCAGGATTCTTCCAAACCCAACCTGCACGGTAATGCGACACATAGTGGGGATAATAACCTCTGCAACTCTGTCCAATTGGTAAATCCACCAGCTCCGGAATCACCAGACTGCCCCCATGGTTACCATCTGCAACGACAATCCTGTCAGCGTTCTGACGGTGAATTACATCCAGGCATCCTTTGGCAACTTTACGATAAATATCACCCGGAATTGCTGTTGACGGAGCAAATTGATCATTCATATCCTCCTTAAAACAGGGTTCATTTACCAAATCGAAACTCAATAACTCAGGGGAGACATTCTTGAAGCGTTTAGCCCACATATCCCAATGCTGATAAAATGCTTGCTGTGCTTCATCGTCTTTCCATAAGTTGAAGGGCTCATGAAATCCGGCATTTATACAAAAACCAGGTGCACGGTGCAGGTTGAGGCTTACATGCAAATTATATTTATTGGCAGCATAAACAATCTTTTCAATACCCTCAATAGCCTCCTCCCTGAAATCAACCGTTTCTTCAGGATAAATATCCCTTCCGACAGCCGGATCATAATTAAGATAACTGGGATACGCCATGGGAATGCGTACAAAATCGAATCCCCAGTCGGCCATCCATTTAAAATCCTGTTCAGTAGCCCTGAATCTTTCGAGATTTGAAACATACCTGTTGGGAGAGAAAAAGTCGAGTATATTAAATCCTCTCCATCGTGGCAGATTATTCTTTTTGATCTGATAATTAGGTAAAGAGAATACATCAGAACGACTGCCTATAGCAATCATTCCTGTTCCCATGGCTGTAGTCTTTAAGAAATCGCGTCGTTTCATGTTAAGTGATATTTGATTTTTATAGATTTGCATCAAATATACATATAAATTGATAATATATCGAAAATTTAACATAAATGGTTCAAGGTAAAGCCATACTTCGCCCAAAGCAACATCATATCATCTCCGTATCAATCTCATATCAACCATGTAAATTAATGAGGATGGGGTGGGCGATGTGTACCTGAAGTAATAAAAAACTTGTTGTGAATAGCGTTGTGGATTTTAAGAAGAAAAATATCTGAAAAATAGTTTTACTAAAACAAATTAACTTAACTTGCGCTAGTAAACTTTAGTAGGTGCATAGTTTAATTGGTAAATCAAGAAATTATGGAGAGTCGTCTCCCGGTACTATAAGTATTGATGAAAAAGGGATTACGAGATTCACACCTGACGAAAAGGGGAAACATAGATATTTGACAGTAACAGAGCAACAACGACAACAAATTAGAGATTATTTTATTGATCTGATTACACAAAAACCTAAGAAGTTGGACAACTAAATAAAATTAGATTTTTATGAAACATACATTATTTTTATATCTTTTCTTAATTACAACTATGTGTTTATTATCGCAGGAAAAACAAATATTACTGTTCCCTGATGGAGCACCGGGTGAGAGTGTGAAACTGAAGCAGGTTGATGATCTTTCGGGTGGTAAGGTGGCAGGTTGTCCTGTTTTGCGAGTAGGTAACGTGAGTGAACCTACATTAACATTCTATCCGGCTCCTGTGGGTAATAATTCGGGTGTAACTATTATAGTGAATCCGGGTGGAGGCTACAATATTCTTGCATATAATCTTGAGGGAACTGAAATATGCAAGCGGTTCAATAGCTATGGAATTAACTGTGTGCTTGTGAAGTATCGTGTGCCTCGTCGCGAAGGTTTAGAGATGTATGAAGCGCCTTTGCAGGACGTTCAGCGTGCTATTGCTTATACTCGCTCTCATGCAAAGGAATGGAATGTAAATCCTGATAAGATAGGGGTATTGGGATTCTCCGCAGGTGCACACTTGTCGGCTGTAGCAAGCACTAATTACAGTAATCGTACATATCCAAGAATCGACTCAAATGATGATGTCAGCCTGCGTCCCGATTTTACTGTTTTGGTATATCCTGCATATCTCTCAGCAGATAAATTCACAATTTCTCCTGAACTGAAAGTGGATGAGAATACTCCGCCAACTATACTTATACAAACACAGGATGATAAAAGTTTTATAGATAGCAGCCTGTTTTATTATTATGCTCTGAAACAGGCTAACGTTCCTGTTGCAATGCATCTGTATCCTTCAGGCGGTCATGGCTACGGGGCAAGGAATACGGGACATACGGTGAATGAATGGCCTCACAGGGTGTTGTCGTGGTTGAGGGATATTAAAATGGTTGAATGATATTGTGTTTTGTCCAGTTTTTATGATAATAAACTGGACAAATATGTTATCTTTGTATAGTTGAAAAGAGCATGAATATATCTGAATACATATCATATACAATAGATAGGCTGCCTAAGGGATATGTTTTCACCTATGTCGATTTTGAAGCAAAGGTGAAACAAAAAGAAGCGGTGATAAAAGCATTGAATCGGTTAGCTGCTTCAGGTAAAATTGCCAAATTATCAAAAGGTAAGTTTTATAAACCTGAAACTTCTCCCTTCGGAAATTTGCTTCCTGAACAAACCCAGGTAGTGAAAGATTTATTGGAAGAAAATGGCAGAGCTATTGGTTATCTTACAGGTTACAGCATTTATAATAGGTTAGGACTTACAACTCAGTTAAGCAATACAATACAAATTGGTAGAAACTCAATTCGTCCGACTTTTAAAAGAGGACAATATACAATATCGTTTATTAAGCAAAATAACACTATTACCAAAGACAATATTCCATTATTACAGTTACTTGATACATTACGATATATTAAAAAAATACCGGATACAACGATTAGTAAATCCTGCATACGTTTAATGTCGATTTTAAAAAAACAATCCATGTATGAAAACACAGCCATGGTTAGGCTGGCTCTAAAGTACACACCGTCAACAAGGGCGTTACTAGGGGCAATGCTTGATAACATCCTGGTTGAAAATATTACAGAACCGCTTTATAAATCGTTAAACCCTATTACCAAGTATAAACTGCCCGGTGTGAAAAATGTATTGCCGACAGCAGAAAAATGGAACATAGCATGAATCTACATCATAATACACAATTGTTTTCTCAAACTTTAAGAGCTGCATCACAATATCTAAATATTAAACTTGAATTTGTCGAAAAAGACTATTGGATTACATCGCTTCTGAAAAGGCTATCAAATAGTCGTTATAACAATGATTCGGTTTTTAAAGGAGGTACTTCACTGTCAAAAGGATATCATTTAATTGACAGGTTTTCTGAAGATTTAGATTTAGCTATTATTAATACTGCAAATAAATCAGGAAATGAAATTAAAAAAATAACGAGATTTGTAGAAAAGGAGATAACTAATGAACTTGCTGAAAAACGAGAAGAGGGTATAACCAGCAAAGGTTCACGATTCAGGAAATCGGTTTTTGAGTTTCCATCAATACAGAATAATATTAATAATAATAGACTTATAGTAGAAATAAATTCATTTGCGAACCCATTTCCCTATCATAAAAGAAAAATTCAAAGCATGGTGTTCGATTTCCTTGACCAAACAAATAATGGGGGATATATTAAAGAATTTCGACTTTATCCTTTTGAAGTAAATGTATTGAATAAAGAGCAAACGTTATTAGAAAAACTTGTTTCTCTTATACGATTTTCATTAGATGAAGAACCTATATCATCTATTTCGACCAAAATCAGACATTTTTATGATTTATATTATTTGGCAAAAGATGAAGAGTGTATTCAAAGTATAAAGTCAGAATCATTCAAACAGCAATTTGACATCTTATTAGAACATGATAAGGCACTGTTTGATGAGCCTTTGGGGTGGTGCAATAAAGAAATTAATGAATCACCTCTATTAAATAATTTCGATTCTGTGTGGAGTAAAATTAATGAACTTTATCAATCGGAGTTGTCTGCACTGGCATATCGGCCTATACCAAGCGAAAAGGAAGTAGCGCAGACATTTAAATATTTGACCGGGTTAATTTAATAATTAATAGAATTGCTATAAAAAAAGTAAGTAAGTTAAACTGTATTGTTAACTTACTTACTCTTACTTAAGTGTTGTTATAACCTATTCCGCAGATTGATATCCCGGGTTCTGTTCAATCAGGTGGTTACTGCCCATTGCTTGCTCAGGTATAGGAAAGCGGTTGAAGTGTGCTTTACTGGGACCGTCTGCCGGTTTGTCCCACCATGCTT
>JAQUIZ010000033.1 GCA_028683355.1 Fermentimonas sp. | reverse complement strand
AAGAATCTTTCTTCAGCAACTGCTCTTGATGCAGTTAAATTCACAAAAGAAGCAAATGGAACCTGGTCTTGCAAATATGTAGGCCAGAAAACTGATGGTCTCGCAGGCCTTCTTACTAAATACGGAATTACTTTTAACGCTTAAATCGGAGATGACAAAACATGGTAACAGTATCTGATATGATTGGTAAGAGAAACCTTCCCGCAACTCCTGCGGGAACTGTATTGAACATCCAGAAAGACGCTGGAGTTAAAGTAGCTGCAACAGGTATTGAATGGGATGCAGTAGTTGGTGGAGCAAGTGTTGATGTAGATGTCTGGATGCTTCTCCTGGGAGCTAATGGACAGTGCCTTGGGCCATCTTACTTCATATTCTATAACAACAGGTTCGCACCTGGGAACTGCGCCTATGTAACTGAAGATAACCGTACTGGTGCAGATGATGCTAACAAGTCCACAAACTCTGATGGGTATGACGAACTTGCTGTAGTGACCTTTGGAGAACTTCCTGCTGATGTAGCTTCAGTAATTGTAGGAGTTTCAATTGATCACACGGCTGCACAGGTTCAGGGCCAGACATTTGCAGTTGCAAAGAATGCCAGAGCTATTGTGTATGATCTCGACAGCAAGCGTGTCCTTGCAAAATGTGACATGAGCACAAACATGACCTCATTCGATGCAATAGTGCTTGGAAAATACAACAAAACTCCCCAGGGATTCAATTTCGAATCCATCATGAAAGGCTACACTAACGGAATTGTCGGTGCAATTGGTGAATATGGTCTGAGGTAACTCTCAGACTCCAATTTTTTGGAGGCAATTAAAGTGACAGAAACGGAAGTTAACTACTCCAATCTCGAAGTATCAGAGGTTGAGAGTAGGTTAGAAACAAATGCGAAGTCCGGTATTCCAGGAGATTCTGGAGATATCCAAAGACGAAAAGAAAAATATGGAATCAATAAATTATCTCCTCCGGAGAAAGAGCCTTTCTATAAGAAAGTGCTAGATAATCTTAAAGAACCTATAATTGTAGTTTTGTTAATTGCGTGTGTGCTTTCCATAGCAATTAAAGAATATAAAGATGGTACAGGTGTAGGAGTTGCGATTTTCCTATCCACGTTTATATCCGTGTACATGGAAGGACGCGGAGATAAAGCTCTTGAGAAACTCAACGAAGTTGCAAGTAATATCAAAGTTAAGGTGCTTAGATACTCAAAACTCGAACAAATCAACAGTGAAAACGTTTGTGTCGGAGAACTTATATCTCTGGAAGCTGGAGACAAAGTGCCAGCCGATGGAAGACTTGTAGAATGCGATGGTCTTGAAGTTGATGAATCAATACTAACAGGTGAATCACTGCCAGTTAAAAAGCACTGTAACACAATACTTGAAAAAGTAGGTCTTGCGGATAAAAAGAATTTCGTGTACTCTGGAACTTACGTCTCAAAAGGTAGAGGTAAATACCTAGCAACAGGTATTGGTGACCATACTGAAATAGGCTCAATAGCTAAAAATCTTAATGAAGCTGAAGATACTGAAACTCCATTACAGCAGAAACTTGCTGACTTTGGTAAAAAGATATCAATAGCATGTACAATTGTAGCAGGAATCTTGTTTGTAATGCAAGTCCTAAAAGGTGGTGACTACTCATTTGAAGGTTTGAAAAATGCCTTTGAAGTTAGTATTGCATTGATTGTAGCCGCAGTTCCTGAAGGTCTTCCTACAATGATAGCATTAACACTTGCTTTCAATACTTTAAAAATGAAAGACAAGAATGCTCTTGTACGTAAAATGATTGCCTGTGAAACTATAGGATCAGTAGATGTAATTTGTTCAGATAAAACAGGCACACTCACAATGAATAAAATGACAGTTGTGAAAACCTGGATTGAAGGAAAATTCATTGATCCTTCGGAACTTAACAATGATAGAATGATCACTAACATGGCAGTTAATTCCACTGCTGATGTTATAGAGGAAGAAGGGCAAATAAAAGATATCGGGAGCTCCAGTGAATGCGCAATGCTTAGGTGCCTAAAGACTCTTGGAATGTATTATAAAAACATAAGGGACGGCGCTAAAGTTATTAGAGTGTTTGATTTTTCATCTGATAGAAAGATGATGTCAACAATCATTGACACTGAAGGAACTGAAAGATTCACATTATATTCAAAAGGTGCTCCTGAAAGAATTCTTGAAAGATGTACAACAGTTTATGTAAATGGAGAACTACAGAAAATCACTCCTAAATTAAAAGCTGAAATTGAATCAGGAATAAAAGAACTGCAATCTAACGCAATGAGAGTTCTTGCATTTGCTGAAAGATCATCTCCAATATTAGCTGACCTTGATGATGAAAACTACATGTCATTCGTGGGATTTGTTGGAATAGAAGATCCTGCAAGGCCCGATGTTAAAGATGCAATAATGAAATGTCATGCAGCAGGCGTTGATGTTAAAATGCTTACTGGTGATAATAGAATTACTGCAATCGCAATTGCAACACAACTTGGAATGATGAAATCAGATTCATTAGCATTTGAAGTTAAAGAAATCGAAGATCTACCAGATACTGAATTAATGAAGCTATTACCAAAAATAGCAGTAATTGCAAGATGTACTCCAGCTTTCAAACAAAGAATTGCAAGATTACTAAAAGCAATGGACAAATCAGTCGCAATGACTGGGGATGGTGTAAATGATAGTCCTGCTCTTAAAGAAGCAGATGTAGGAATTGCGATGGGTATTACAGGCACTGAGGTTGCAAAACAAGCTTCAGATATAGTTCTCCTGGACGACTCATTCAGCACAATCGCAACTGCTATCATGTGGGGCAGAGGAATTTATAGGAACTTCCAGAGGTTTATAACTTTCCAGCTTACAGTTAATGTGGTGGCTTTTGTCACTGCTTTTGCTGCAACAATACTAGGATTTGGTCTTCCATTCACAACTCTTCAGTTGTTGTGGGTCAACATCATCATGGATGGGCCACCTGCACTGTCACTTGGACTTGAGCCTCCAAGACCTGAACTTATGACTGAAAAACCAATACCTAGAAAAGCCTCAATCATAACAAAAGATATGCTTAAAAAGGTAGTGATAAATGGAGCTTATATAGCAGTATCAATATTAGCCTTAATGAAATATCAATTCCTCGGTGGAACTCCAGAACAACAGAGTACAATAGTGTTCTCTTGTTTTGTGTTCTTCCAAATATGGAACAGTTTCAACTGTCGTGAATTTGGACTGGATTCAGTGTTCCCTAATTTCTTTAAAAATAAGGTAGCACTCCTTCTGATTGGCGGCGCGGGCCTAATACAGATTCTGCTTGTTCAGGTTGCAGGTTCATGGTTTGATACAGTTCCACTATCCATTGAAACCTGGGGAATGATCATAGCATACACTTTCAGTGTGATTATTGTGTCTGAGGTCTTGAAACTTGCAGGATCTCTAACACATAAAACTACAACAACAGCACCTCAGGAGAATTAATCATGGTAAGAGGAAAAAATATAGGAGGCTTTACTGAGGATACAAAAATAGAATTTATGATAAGAAAAACTAGAGGAAAATTTAAAAATACTGAAGAGGCAATGATTAGATTCATTGCCCTCTTCGATAAGTATAATGCTCAATATGAAGCTGAACTTAAAAAGAAAAAGGATTAACACTAATCCTACCTTTTTTACTACTTTTTATTTCCCCTACCAGGAAAAACAATATTCATAATTTTTATTTATGATTAAATTAATTTTATATATGTTATGCACTGGTTCTTAATTATTAATAAAATTATCAGGAAGTTTCCTGTGTATGATGAGCTAAAAACGGAACCTGGTAGAAATGACTACAGTAACTATTGACCTAGATAGCTTTGGGAGCATGATTGCTGGGTTGTTATCTATTTTAATTGGTTTATACACATACTTAAACCAGAAAGGATACATCCAGAAATGGTTAACAAAGCTTTCACTAGATGACGATGTGGCTAAAGTTGCTACTGCGACTAGCACTTCAGCTTTAATTAAACTAAATATCCCAGATGAATTAATTGCAGTATTTAAAGAAATAGCTGCTGATCCAGATGGGGGAATAGATGCTCAGAAAATTATAGACATTCTGAATGATAGAAATGAATTAGAAAAAATATTAGGGTCAGATAAGCCCTTAACAAAGGAGGAAAAGGAACAGATTAACTGCATAATGATCAGGGCTATGAAGGCCTATAGAAAAGCCAAAACTTTACCTTCAGAACCTGCACTAGTTGCAAGTGCTGAAAAAGTTTTACAAACACCAAAAGCTCATCATACAGATATTGAAAAGGGAGATTAATCCCTTTCCAATATTAATTTTAATCAGTATCAGTCGAATTTTTTATGTAATAAATTCTTTTTTTCATCAGCATCAATAGGATTTCTCTGGATTCTTTTTTTATATTTGAGACATTGTGTATATTTTAAAGATATATCTTTTAAAAACGGTGATCTCTAAATGGTTGACGAACCTAAAAAAAGAGGTAGACCAAAAGGATCAACTTCCAAAAAGGACGCAAGCAGTACAGAAAGCGGTATTGTATACGTCTATGACAATGGAATGGTCAAATGGTCTGATCCTAAGCTAAACACTGATACTATAAAAAGAATGATGAGAAACCCCTATTTACATAGGCCAGTTACTCAACTCATGAATCTTCTTTTTCCACATGCTGATCCTGTAATTATTGTTAAAGACGATAAGGATACTGAAGACGAAAAGATTGCTAAAAAGTTAAGACAAATGTATAGAAGTCCTGACTGCAATATTAAAAAACTAGCTAAGAGATGCTGGTTATCCTGGTTTTTTTGGGGCCCATTCGTATATAATATTGTATATGAGCAAGGTACTGATTCTGAAGGCTGGAAAATGATAAAAGCTATCAGACATCTGCCTGCTGAAACTTTTACAATGTATTCTATGGGTCTTCCTGGAGTAGAAGGTCTTGAAGTTGTTAGTCAAGCCGAATTACTCCCAGGAATTGCGAGATTTACTGACGGTAATATCTATTATTCCCAAACTGATTATCTGGGAGTAACTAATATACTGAAAAATGTTTCTCACATTTCTCCTCCCAACGACCTTTCTGGAGATCCCGCAGGGATGCCTTTATGTTATCCAGCTTTATCTTTAGTTGAAATGCTTAACTTTTGTTGGGCATGCCAGCGCCAGCGTGTTTCCAGAGTAGGATCTCCGTCAATTTTTATAGTTGTTGAAGATCCCCAAGAACGTGTAGACGCAGCAACAGGTACTAAAATAAACGATTTAGAATATGCTCAAGAAGTTCTCAAAAATTGGGGAAGAAATAACCTGTTCCCACTGCTTGGGAATATGAAAGCAATTCCTATACCCGCTTCTGAAAGCGATTCTGCTATGGAAACTATCAACGCACTTGCTAAGTTGATAAATGATCAGTGGAGTCCTTTAGGCCTAATTGCAACAGATGGAGTCAGTAAAATTGGTGGTGGAGATCAGGCAGGACTTGATCTACTCCGGAGTTTCAGATCAGGTTTCTTAGATCCTGTAGCAGAATTATTTGTCTCTATAGCTGAAGAATGGTTAGATTATAACGGATATGAAGGATACAGCGTTTATATTCATTTCCCAGAATTTGATCCCAAGAATGGGGACTTAGATCTCCGTAGAGCTCAAGAAGGTAGGGCAGCTAAGGATATATCTAGGAATGAACACAGAGCTCTCCTTGGGCTTGAGAATAAGTCTGATAAAGACCTGGACAATATGATGGATGAATGGGTTATTCAGCCAGATACAGGATCAGCTTTCCCTGGGCTTGGAGGGCCTGATAACGCAACTTCTGCTCAAACTCCAGCAGAAAAAAATACTGATATTCAAACAGCAGATACTAAGGCTTTAAAAGGAATTGCAGCTAAAACTGCACAAGCGGCTGCAAATCCAAATACAGATAATAATGCAGTAGCAAAAGCAGCTTCAAAGGGAGCATTATAATGAATTCTATATTCTCCCTTTTTGGAAAAACATTAAAAGCGCCTCTAGAAGTTATTAATTTTGAAGTGGATGGGCATTTTTATGTATCAAGTCCTGAATATAAAATATATGCAGATTCATCAACTTCTGATCAAGCAATGAGTGATTTCATAGAACAAATTGAAGACATGTATCTACGTTTTACAAAACTGCAAGATCTGATTCAATGAGGCAGGAGCACAACAATAATGTTCAATTCCACGAAGCGGTTTTTAAAAAAAATCGCACGTATAGATCCCAAGAATACTTCACAAAATATAGGTGGCTCAACGATAAGCTCCCCGCAGATTCCAGAACCAACCATTCTCCCACAAGACGAACCAATTGCCCCTCTTTACAAGGAAGAGGAACTGAAGAAGGAACTATATGAATCAATTTTTGAATGCTACCCAGATATTAAAAATTTAAACATCAACATTGTATCTACCAAAATCTATATAGGTAATGGTAGGTATGATGATAAATATTATCTTAATGTTACATGGGAAAACGGCGTAAGTGAGTGCAGAATAAACTCTATAGTAAACTGTATTCTTACAGATTATTTAGATGATGCACGCGGTAATGTGAATAAATCAATGATTAGACCCCAACTAATCAGAATGTTCACAGAAGAAGTAATTCTTCAGGTAAGCCAAAAATATGCAAATTGTATTGCGCAAAATCTTCCGATTAACATGCACAACATTCACTGCTTTAAAGTCGGGGAAGTACCTATTTATGATTTGGCTATCGGTGAACTGCGTTTAATGAACGAGGTAAAATGACACTTATCTATGAAAACTTTGAACGGAGGTGAAAAATGATGGCAGGTAAAAAAGGTGTAAACCCATTCGCAAAAGCAGGTAAAGGCGGAGCCGGTGCAGCAGTCCCTCCAGTAGCAGGGAAAGGCGGTAAAGTACCTAAAGGCGGTAAAGCTGGAAAAGCTGGATCAGGCAAAGGCGGAAAAGGTAGCAAGGTCGGTAAGTGATATTAATGGATGTAAGCTATTTAGAAGAAAATGTAGAGTTCCTATGCGATAAAGTACATCAAGCATGGATGAAAGAAAAACTTGATCAAGGTTTTCATGCTCCAGATGTATGTCCTTTATTTAATCCAAGTGATGATAAGCGCACCAGCTCAGGTAAATTCACAAGGCATTGCGGGAAATGCCACACTGATCTTTATGCATATGATGAACTTCCTGAGAACATTAAAGACTATGATAGGGTCATGGTGAAAGCAGTTATTCAAGCTATGGAAAAGCTATAAGGCAAGGTTGAACTTCTATGGATTTCGAGGATGAAGATGATTGGGATGAGGACGAATTCCTTGAAGAACGCCCTGGAATATTGATACCTTGCGGAAGCGTAGAAGATCTCCAACAATTGGTATATCTGCTATTCGATAAAAACATCCTGGAAAGTGGAACTACATTTTGTCTAAAAAATGTTCCTGAAAATATTTATGAAATTTTAAATACTCCAGAATATTTTGAGGAAACAGAAGTTTGCGGATTTAATATATTAAAAGGCCGTTTAAAAGACCTTGAAAAATCTAATAAAGACCTTCTTTAATGGGATTATTTTCTTTCCCATTTTCTTTTTTTCATACTTTTACTGTTATCAAATACAGTTTGATTTTTATTATACGACTTATAATAATATCTTTAACATTGATGTTCTGAATAGCATCAATAGTTTATATTTTAAAAAACGGTATGAGGTAATACCTTGACGGTAACAAAACTTGTCGCTGGAGATGGAACTGGCGACTTCAACTGCGATGGATCAGATGACCAGGAAGGCATTAATAAAGCCTTATCTTGGGCTGCATCAAATCCAGGTAATATAATCCATCTTGTAGGCCCATATGTATTTCAAGTAGAAGATCAAGTTCAAATTGGGCCAAAAACAATTCTTTCTGGAGATTCAAATGCAGTTTTAAAAATCCCTAATATGGGTTGTGGAACAACTGCAAGTAATTGCGTTTTTCCAGATGGTAAAGGAGTCATAGCTTCCATTCCAGGAACTGTTCCAAATGAAATTGAAATTACAGGTTTCGAAATAGATGGTAACTGCCAGAATCAAGCTTTAAAGCTTGGATTAGCTCATGGACAACCATCTTCATCGGGTTCTGGTGTTGAAAGATTAATAAGTCTTGGAGATCTCCAGGGTAAAACCAGAGCTAATAACATTAAAATACACAATATGTATTTCCATGATGCATTTGGAGAAGCTGCAAGAATTGCATTTGCTGATAATGTTTTAATTTACAACAATATTGCATCTAACCATCAGCATGACGCCTTCTTCTGCATTGAAGTGTCTGGGAAAAATGAACTTCGGAATAACATAATCTATGGGATTACAGACGGTTGTGCTAGATTCGATAACTGTTCTTACTGGACAGTTTATGAAAATCAGTTTCTTGCTTATGCTGGTACTAATAATAATACCGCCTACATGTACGGACACAATGGAATGCAAATAGGTGATGAAAGCAATAAGCCATCTCTAACTGATAATATTGAAATTTTCAATAACAAGTTTAAGGGCCCAAACCTTTGTGGAATCTGGTTAAACACAACAACAAAAGCAGGCGCAACTCCTCAGAGAGTCAGAATACACCATAACACTTTTACAGATGATATTGCCTGGAGAGATAATGCTGGATGGAGTGTAGGTGTAAACGTAGGGCCTTGGGGTAATGGCGTTAAAATTGATCATAACACTTTTGATAGCTGCTACAACAACGCAGTTCAATTTAATAGCGCAATTGTTTCAGGGATAACTGCTGAAGTTTCCTATAATAACATATTGAATACTAAAGGTTCAAGAACCAGTTTAACAGGCGGGCCCTCAGTTGCTGGTTACGGTATTGTTAATTTAGTATCCAGTAATTTGACAGTTTTAGCTGAAGGTAATTACATGGCTGGAAATAAAACTGGAGATTACTATAAAGTTACTCCAGGATCAACATCACTTGAACTAATTCCTGATGCTAAAATTATTGTAGACAATTCTGATACAAACTATGAGGTTATAGTAAAATGCTTAGAATCGGAAGCTGAAGGCTTTGTAAATAAGCTTACTCAAAACTATAACATCTATAAGAAGGTGTAAAAATGGTTAAAATAGCTGTACCAAACGCTTTTTCCACAATTTATACGGAATGTGGTAGTGATAAGTGTTTGATGAAATCGATCACAATTCCTGGAGTGTCAGGAAAAAAGATCAGTATTGATGAATTGACATTAGGCCTGTTTTCAATGGCTGCAACTGCAAAAGGTACCTGCTGGGTTACGGCAAAGGCTGGAAGTCAGACTACAGAAATTGCAAGATGGTCAACTAGTTCAATTACATCAGTAGCTATGAGCGCAACTCCTGCATTTGTAGGAAATGTAGGTGAAGATGTCACCATCGAATGGAGACTTTTAACATCACTAGCCTCTGTAAGAGTTAAAATCAATAACTTGACATATTCCTACACAACAATTGATGGAGGCGTAGTTGATGTCCCTGAATGCTTAGTTGTTGTCGAGTGTGAAACTCAAGAAGAAGCGACTGCTATAGCAACAAGTTTAGCTGATCAAGGGGCAAACGTATATACTAGAAAAGCTAATTAATTTATGCCATTAGAAGAGCGAGGTTTTTTCTTCTGGGGTCTCTTTTTCCCTTGCTCTTCAACTCCTTATTATGTCTCGAACTAAGAGAATATATAATAAGCCTAACAGGATTTTCGGTATCTGGATTCCTGGAGGCATTGGTTGGATGTGCTACTGGCACCCATACAAAGAACTTAGTGTAGGGAAAAACAAATGCATAAGATCAAGAGAAGAACGAGTTTCAAAATGGAGACGACAGGAATATCAGCGACAAATGTTAGTTGAAATTAAGAATATATAATTTTTTTAAACACAAATGGGCAAAAGTATATATAATATGCCCACATAGTATGTAGTGTAGATGAGTAATATGGAATACTTGGCTATAGAAGTGTTGAAATTTATAGGAGGGATATTGTTCTTTATTTATGGTCTCCCTGTTATTTTATCACTAATGTGTGATCTGTCTTCCTGGATCTCAGGAGATACAACGAAACAAGAGCAACAAACTTACTATACAAATATTTTAAATGAAAGTAAAGCTTTCATGTACAGAAGGAGATGAAACCAATGCCCTTTGAAGGATTCGGAAGATATCCCAAAAATGGAAAAAACTACAGAGTAGTTGGAGTGGACACATTCTCTAATGAAGATTGGCTAGAGGATGATTTTGATTCATTTGAAGATGCAAAAGAACATGCTAAAATGAGAGGCGGCACAATGACTAAAATGTACGTTTACGATAAAGAAGGAATATTTGTCTATGAGGCAGGTGAATTCTAATGGTATTTGATATGAAAATACATGCAAGAGGATTAGATCCAGAAACAATGTCTCAGATTTACAGGATTTCAAGTATTCCTGCTTTTGAGGACAGAATTGCAATCATGCCAGACGCACACGCTGGTGCGGGCTGCTGCATAGGATTCACTGCAAAAATTAAGGATTACATCTGTCCCAATTTCGTTGGAGTTGACATCGGCTGCTTCCGAGGAGATACAAAAATTCCACTGCTTAATGGTACACAAAAAACTCTAAAAGAACTTACTGACAAAGGAGAGTTTTATGTATATTCAATGAATAAAAATTTAAAAATTGTCCCTGGAAAAGCTAAAGCAATGAAGACAAGATCCAACGCAGAAGTAATGAAAGTAGTAATAAGCGGAGGAGAAGAAATCATTTGCACCCCTGATCATAAATTCATGTTGATTAATGGAACTTATAAAGAAGCAAAGGATCTCAAATCTAAAGATAGTTTAATGCCTTTATATAGGTCGTACCAAACCAGAGACGGTTATGAAAGCATCCACTCCATACACCACCGAGCTGCTTTAACTCATAAAATGGTGTATGAGTATTTCAATGGGCCAATAGATCCCATCAATGAAATTGTACATCATATTGATGTAAAATGGTATAACAACGATCCATCAAATTTAATTAAAATGAATAAAGTTGAACACACTTTGCATCATAGAAGTTTAAAGTGTACATTTACAGAACCTGGATTTCAAGAAAAGAAAATGAAAACTATCAAAAATAGAGGTTATTTTTTCGATGAAAAATATACTGAACAAAAAATAAAAGTTGCAACTCAAAACATAACTTCTTATATGGAAAATAATCCAGAACACTTTGCAGAAGTTGTAAAAGCCAATGCAGCCAGAGGAAGTAAATTTTTAACTCAATACAATAAAAAGAACAACAGTATTCCTATAGTTTGTAAAAAATGTGGCAGAACAATTAGAAAAGCTGGAATGCCAAACCACCTAAAATGGCATTCAAAAAATGCAGAAATCGCCAATAATAGTAATCATAAAGTACTTTATACAGAACAACTTTCTGAAAAAGAAGATGTGTATTGTTTGAATGTAGAAGAGTATCATAACTTTGCATTATCTGCTGGAATATTTGTGCATAACTGCGGTGTTAGAGGAGTATTCCTTGGAGATATTGCAATTGATTATGCTGCCCTGGATGTATATCTAAAGCAAAACATACCCCTAGGTATGAAACACAGAGATGAAACCCCTACCCTAAAAGATGGGTATGAAACTAAGATTCTATCTGATGCTATAGACGTACAGAATAGAATAGGAATGACAAAACACTATGCAGGAAAGCAACTAGGGACTCTTGGTGGCGGAAATCACTTTATTGAAATTGGAGAAAGTGATGCTGGTAAATGGTTATTTGTACATTCAGGCTCCAGGAACTTCGGCTTAACAGTTGCAGAACACTATCAAAAAATAGCAGCTTCACAGAAGCTTATCGCCACTCCTAAGGGTATGGAGGTACTAGCCATTGATGGTGCAGGTGCAGACTACCTGAGGGATATGCGTGTAGCTCAACGATTTGCAGCATTAAATAGAGCTATAATGGTCAGAGATATTGTGGACTATCTGGATGCAGATATTAGGTACGACATCGACTGCATACACAATTTCATTGCAGACGATAACATTATCCGGAAAGGTGCAATTTCTGCTTACTACAGAGAGCCTGTACTTATTCCTCTAAACATGCGAGATGGTACTGTAATAGGCAGTGGCTTAGGAAACAGTGACTATAACTTTAGTGCCCCTCATGGTGCTGGAAGAATGTTTGGTAGAGGCCAAATGAAGAGACGCCTTGCCTCAGGAGAACTCAGTGTAGAAAGTTTCCAGAAAGAAATGGAAGGTATTTTTACCACCACAGCCGATGCGAGCACTATTGATGAAAGTCCTTTTGCATACAAGCCTTATGAAATGATTAAAGAATATCTGGAAGAAACTGTCAGTATTACCGACATTGTAAAACCAAAATACAATTTAAAAGGAGGAAATTAAAGTTGTTTGGTAGTGAGGAGTATTTCGTGGGAACTGTCACACTGGAACTTCATGTTTACGCTAATACACTAAAAGAAGCAGAAGAGCGTGTTAGGGATAGATTTTGTACAGGAAAAATTCTAGATATACATATAAATCCAGAAAAAATGTTGGATAGTGATAACAAATGAAAATAGGTCTAAGAAAACCTTCACCAATGAAATCCTTTAAAGCCAGAACAACAGGTAAATGGAAGCGCCAGGTAAAGCGCGCTATTATACCTTTTTATGGGAAAAAAGGAACAGGGATCTTCAAAGATCCGAAAAGAGCCATTTATAACAAAGTATACCATAGAACCACATTCAGCATCTTTGATTTGCTAGGTGGGCTTTTTGGTAGAAGATAAGGTGGAGCATGGCTCCAAAAAAGAAAAAAATTCCTCTTGAAGATTTAACCATTCTTGGTTTAAAAACTCTCAAAGATGAGGATTGGACGCATGAAGCAATGGCAAATTATTATACAGAAAAATTAGGAGAACACTATAGTAGGAGAACTATTGAAAGAGAGCTGAAAAAATTAAAGGAGATGAATAGAAACAATGGAGATGCAAAAAGTTAATAGTGTGCTACTACTTGTTTTATGTATTCTTGTAGTGGCTTGTTTCCTTATGGGATGCGTTGAAAAAAGTGTTGGGAACACTAAAGCTGTATCTACAACCGTACAAAAAGTACCTGACATGTTTACCATTTATGGCTATCAAAATGTCCCTGGCGTAGGCGATGTTACTGTAATACACTACGATCAAGGCAATGTAACTTTGTTTGTAACTTATGATGGAATAACCGCAATTCCTGACTATGAATTAAACCGTCCCAAGGACTACTCAATTGTACAGGAAGCCCTAGAATCGACTAAAATTAAAGGTTAATGTAATTACACCTGGAGGTACAAATAAATTGATTATAGAGGATGACGATGGGACAGAGATTACATACAAATTAAGTTTAAACGATATGACCGATATCTTGAATGCAAACATTAAAAATAAAGGCATGGAAGGTTATAGAGTTTGTGTAGCAACCCATGTAAAAACAGAAATTATGACCTATGTTGTATTTAAAGATAGATTTCCAATATACCAATCTCAACAAGCAGAAGCTGTAGGAATATTTCTCGATTTAACAAAATTTAATGACGAATGTGATGAAAATGACAAAAAAAGTTCACATAGTAGCAACAGCAGTAGGACATCTAGACTTCGGAATCGTAGAAATTGAAGATGAAGCTTATGCATCGCAACAAATTATGAAAAATATTGGTCAGTTGCACCTAACTGGAGCAGGAGTTGATAAAGCAAGTTTCGCTATAACTGAGGTACATACAGAAATTATTAGGGATAGCTAATGAACAACAATGAACAGATAACGAATGAAGTAAAGTATCTAAATGACTTTACAAAAATGTATTTCGCAAGTCCCATAGTTTGGGAAGAGCGTAGAATTGATACTTTAGGAGATTTATTTGATCTCTACACAAAGAAAAAAGGACATGATTCAGATTTCCGAACTACCTTAGATTTTGCAAACTGGTTAACCTGCAAAATGAAAGCTGATCATAGCTTTGGATTACTATTTCCTACCAAAGAAATGATTGTTCTTGATTTTGTAGTGGAACAGTGCTATTGTCTAAGAAATAGTTGGTATAGAGATAGTTCAGGTAACTTACATGGAGACTGGACTGAAAAAATAAATAATAATAAAACCAAATAATATAGGAAGGTAATAAACTATGACAAACGTTAGTGTGAAAAGAGTACAGACTGGTAAACTTCAAAACGCAATTGATGATAATGTTTCAATGGGCTACACCATTAAATCCCAGAGTGATAATGTAGCAATTCTGGAAAAACCAGGTGATTGGGGATCTTTTGGATGGCATATTGTAATTTTCCTGCTTACTGGTTGGTGGCTCTTCGGATTTTGGAACCTGGGATATGCGCTTTACTCCCATTATGGTAAAAAGCAGGAGCTACAACTCAAAGTTGATGAATAATGAACTGGTTAAAAAGAATTCTTGGATTTAAAGAACCGGACTCAACTCCGGTTTCTGAATCCAAACCTGTAATAGTAGGAACTGTCGTAGAAAAACCTAAAAAAATATTTGCCAACGCTTGTGAAGAAAACGATGCTTTTATTTCTGAGCATTGGAACCTATACCCAGACTATATCCAGGAACACATTTCAAACTACAGGGAAATAACCAGAATAAGTAATCTGTATGATAGTTATGAGTGGGAATTACGCGGATACTTTTCTGGCATGGAAAGATATCTTGATATTGCTAAAAATGCTAAATATGCAGATATAAAGCTTCCTGGTACTGAAAAAATTATTGCTGAATATGATGCTAAGATACAAGCAATGAGAGATAGAATTAACGCACTTCCTGGCACTAGACATCTTAGAGATGCAAATACAGCATTTGAAACACGAGCCAATGAAGACGGTTGGATGTGCTGGTACGGTACAGGGGGCCTTCATTGGAATAAAAAAGGAGTTGTGCATGACGGATCAGGTGTTTTCTACGTAGTGAGGGAAAAATGAAATTTAGACCTTCAATTGATCAGTATTTTATAAACATAGCAAGAGTGGTATCAACAAGATCAACTTGTCTAAGGCATAATGTTGGGGCAGTAATTGTAAAAAATAAACAAATCTTAGCTACTGGTTACAATGGAGCGCCTAGTAATACAATTCATTGCTTAGATATAGGATGTATACGTATAAAAGAGAATATTCCTTCCGGTAAAAACCATGAAAAATGCAGGGCAGTACATGCGGAACAAAATGCAATTATTCAGGCCGCAATTCATGGAATAAGTATTAACAAAAGTACAATTTATTGTACTCATCATCCGTGCATGCTTTGTGCTAAAATGTTAATAAATGCTGGAATAAAAAGAATTGTATTTGAGCAAGCTTACCCAGATACAGATGCTTTAGAAATGTTATCAGAAGCTGGAGTTTTAATAGAGCAACTTGATGCAAATATTAACCTGTAAACTCCATTTTTATTTTTTCTATTGTGTCTAATGATACACGCATTTCCCACTGCTTGCACCCATTTGCTCTAAAAGCAGTGTAGCGTTCAGGTCTAAATGAACAACTTCCAAATAAGTCAGGGAAGTCATCGTCTTTTGTATAATGCGAACAATGTCCACATATGGGTACAACAAAGATAGCCATCACCTTACCATATTTTATAATATTCAGGAACAAGTGCTATCTATAAAAAAGTGTCCAGTAATCAAAAAAGAAAAACGCATTGAGTTTATTCAATGCTTGATACTGTCCCTCTAGTATATGTTTTTGTACATTCACCAAACAGACTTTTTGCAGTCCACTGTTGACCAACTTCAAGAACAGTTACTTGTTTCTTAATTCCTGTTCCCTGAGCTGTTCCGCAAGAGTCAACCAATAACTTGCCATTGCAGGTATCAAAAGCATTAAGGTAGTTAACTGATCCATCTGTAAAAGTAACTTTTACAATTTTACAATCGACACCTTGAGCTTTCATTGCAGAGCATACATCCTGGGCAAAGTTCAAACTTGTATAAGAGTTTGACAGTACATTATTTTCTGTTTTATCTGCTTTCAATGCTGCATAAACTTTATCATAAGCAGCACATGTACTGTTTCCTTCACTTGATGTAGTTGTTGTTGTTGAAACTACAGGAGTTGCGACTGGAGTTGTTGCCTCTGCGCACTGGCTGCATTCACTGTTAATTTTACAAGATCCATTACTACAAGTAGTACCATTTGTACAAGCTGTAACTGCTGGTACTGTAGTGGTTGTTGTAGTCGGTGTTGTGGTTACTACTGATGTTTGATTTGAATCACCGCTACCAGACATTGCAAATGTACCAAAGTAATTTGTAGATGTAGTTTTTGGCGTAGAAGAACCTGTTATTGCATAAGTATTTCCGCTATTACTAGGGGTTGTTGTTGTTTGCGCTGTAGTACTTGGAGTTGCTACTTCCTGACTTCCGGTTTCAACAACACTGTTACCTCCAAATATTTTAGATAACCAGGAAGATATTGTACTTGTATCACCTGATGTTGAAAAAGAGCCAGTTTTACACGTTCCATTACCATTACATACTTTAGCTTCGCATGTACCATCCTTACATACTACTGCTCCAGATGCGTTTCCAGCAGAAGAATCAGTAACTTCAGTTGTGTCACATTTTCCGTTTACACAATATTTTCCAGCACAAGTTCCATCAGTACACTTAAATTCCCCTGAAGAATATGGAGAGTAAGATGCACTTTGACTTGTACTGCATGTATTACCTGTACACGAAGTTTTTCCACAACTAGAACATGATCCATCATCTGTCGAACTTGAAGCTGTCTTTCCTGTTGTTGAATAAGGACAAGCAGCTAAACATGGAGCACTCATAAGAACGAGCACCATGCAAACAATCGCAATTGTTCTAAATCGAGTACTCATTTATTTACCTCACATGTACAGATATCGCCAATCACATATAAATGTGACTACATATTAATAGACAATCTAGTGTATATATTAAAAAAATTCAGTATCTTAAAGGCTTAATTCGTATTTCATCTTGATCCTCGTCATACACAATTACAACCTGAGTTCCAGAAGCCCAGGGCACTTCTCTTGATGTTTGCGCGCAAACATTTATTCGTCCAACGGTGTACCACCTACCAGTGGAGGTAGCTGATTTTTCAACAGATGTGGATAAGTCTTTATTAGTCATACATAAAGTAATATTCTGTAATCGATATAAAGTTATCTATCATTGGATATATATACACTGAAGTGGATACTTTTATATATGTTTAGCATAGTAATATTGTATGTAAATTAGAGGTGTTACCTTATGGCAAAACCAGAAATAAGAGCGAATCTCACAAAGTTAAAAAAAGAAATTGAAGCTACAATAGCTGAAATAGACACTGAACTGTCAGAAAGCCGACCATCATTGAAATTACTTGTTCCCAGAGATGATATTTCCAAGAGATATACCCTTATGGGAAACAAGGATGTGCTTGTTTTCATTCAGACTTTAATGGAAAAGATCTTCTATACAAAACCTGAGCCTGATGAAGACGAAGCAAATCTGGTATATTTCAAAGAGCAACTTGAAAAATCAATAACACTGATAGGAGATAATGTGAAGAACGCAAAATCGTTACATCCAGCTATTGGAATTCCTGACATTACCAATGAGCAATATACTCAGATGGTTGGTCGCCAGGAAATGTTTTCCCACTTTAAAGACATGTTGAAAGATTTTGGTCTATAATAGGAGATACAGTATGGTGAATTGGAAAAAATTATTCTTGATCGGGATAATCCTAACAGTGTTTGTTTCAAACGTAGGGTTGGGATTAGCTGCCGATAATGGCATAATGAATGCAGCAAATGGCAGCAGTGGCGGTGGACTAAAGTTAACAACCAGTACTTTTACTGATAATATTTCTTGGCAACAGTTAGACTCAATAAAACCGTTGGCAAGTCTAATCATACTGGTTGTTCTCTTCCTTTACGGCATTACTGCCTTTATTGGGCCAATTGTAGGTGGAGCTAAAATTAACTTGGCTTCAATTACAAAATCCAATGATCTAAGAAATGAAGGTCAAGCGGGTATATTACACGTTGTTTTTGGGTTACTCTTAATGTGTGTTGCTCTAATCGGAATCTTCATTCTGTGGAATAACTTTGGGCCTGGAACCTGGTAACCTATGAAAAAGATAGTTCTTTCGCTACTCCTGGGGTTACTTCTCATTGGTGTAGCTTCAGCAGGAGAAGAAGGAGCTATCAATGCTGCACTCCAAGCTAACGCCGGAGGAACTTACGTACTTCCAGCAGGTGAGCATACTGTTGAAGGACAAATTGTAGTTCCTCCAAATACAAATTTCACTGGAGTACCCTCAAGTGATGGAAAACTTCAATCTAAAATTATTTTAGGTACAAGTTTTCTTTTAGCTGAACAAGAACCTATTGTCAGCATCAATAATGGGTGCACAGTTTCATATATTGACTTTAATGGAAACACTGAACGTAGAACCGCAGTTCCTTATAAAAGTGGTACTCAAAAAAGATGGGGACAAGGCTACGATAATTTCATAAGTTGTAAAAATGCACAAAATGTTAGAGTGCACAACTGCAACTTCTATAATAGCTTTGGAGATGGCTTCAGACCTGTAAATTCTAAAAATATTGAATTTGATCATAATACTGCATCAAAGTTAGGACACGATGCTTTCTTTGCAATCCGCAGCGAGGGCGTAAGTGCACATGATAACTATATTCAGCCACGAGTTAATTCTGCATTTAGATTAATGGATGTTACTCATGCCTGGATATTTAATAATACCGTCAGATACGTAAAAACATACGATGGCACACCTTATGATGCAGGCCCAGATATTCAAATAGAACATGATTCCGGAAGTATGACGGACATAACTGTATGCTATAATACTTTCTTTGATTCATGCGGGCCTGGGCTATGGTTAATTGGAGGATCAGGATCTGAAGATTTGTCATTCCATCATAATGTATTCTATAATGCAGGATCTAATCATGGTATAAATTGGGTAGGAGGAGTGGTGTTGCAAGGTTTTTCAAATGCTAAATTTACAAATAACGTATTTGATGGAAGTTATCTTGCAGCTTTAAATTTTATTTCCTCTAAATCTTCCAGTGTGTCCATTGATAATAGTATTCTGTATGGTGGAGTGCCTAGTACATATGATGGTGCAGGAGGATATGGGATCGCAAACTCTGCAAGAGCACCTCAAGTTACCAGTAGCTCTACTAACTTTTACAATAATAAAGCCGGTGATTATACTGGAAGTGTCTCAATAACAGGTGCGGTACATACTGATCCAAAAACAAATCCAAATCCTTCAGACTTCAAATGGAATTCAGCAGCAAACCTTTGGGAATGTCCTGGTCTTGATATTTCAAAGTTGAATATTAGTCAGATAAACTCTGGATCAAGTGTTTATGATGGGCTCCCAGATGTCACTCAAAAAGATATTGAAAAATATGACTTCATAAATATCTTTTCGATACTTGACGTACAGTACGATTCAAATGTGAATTTAACTTCGGAAATGCCAAGATACTACAAACCAGAAACAACAGCAAACGTAACTGTATATGATAATTCATATATGCCACAGTCCAGGTATAGTGTAAAAACTGATAATTACACTACGAAGGTGGAGTATGAATATAATAATACAACATCTACGCACTACCTGTGGTCTCACTATAGTGCAAGTGGACTTTCTGGTTACGATAATGTTGACATGTGGGATCTTCAAGGAGGAGCTTCAAGGATAGATAATTTGTTTGTAGTTCCTGGAATAATGACAGACTTACAAAACCCTGTAAAAATCACTGTATTTGATACAGCAGGACATAAAACCGTAATCAAGGATTACAGTATAAAGACATATCAAGAGGATCTAACCGATGCAATAAATCCAGTAACATATTTTCTGGTAGCAATAATAGTAATCATCCTTGGCGGTATTGCTTTAAATTTAAAGGTGATGGTGAAAAGATGGAACTTTTTAAAGCGGTAAAACTATTAGATCATTGGGAACTAACTTTAATAGTTCTATATCTAAAGTTTTGTTTTTGGTGGTTACTGCTACCATTTAGATGTGTGAAAAAGTTAGTAAGCAGGAGTTAATCTCATGGGTTTAAGTTTCGGCAAGATCAAGGCTGTAGCAATAGCATTTTTACTGCTGGTAGCTTGTATAGCTGGCCCTGTATTTGCTGTTGGAAATACTACTAGAGCAATTGATAGTATGCAGCCAACAATAACTAAAACAGTTAAAACAGCAAATGCGGCAGACGCTACATCTAATCTTATAGTAGCTAACCACTCAACAAAAAAACTAACAACTAATGAAAAAACAGACTATAACGATGGTGTTACAGCATTAGACTCTTTAAATCCCCTAAATATGGGAAAGAAAATGGTAGGAGAAGGAGGTATTTATTTCCTTGAACTCCTAGGAGATGCGGGATTTAAAGTTGGAACTAATAACACAGATACAGTTTCAGTAAAACAAAATTATGGAAATGCTGTAGCTTTAATCTACACACTTGCTACACTTGAATTTGATCCTTCCGATAATGAATTTGTTAAAGACATACAATTAAGGTTTGCTATCATTGGTTTCTTTTTGATTCTAATGTTTATCATTCTGGGTGCAGTCAATGTGAATATCTACACAATCACATCTGCCAAAAACGCAGAAAAAGCCTGGATACTTAATAATCGTTATCATATCCCCATAAATGAGTATGCTTTAACTCTGATAGAAGCTTGTGTGATGATGACGGCAGGATATGTAGTGTTACGTTTGACAATAATTATGGAGTTGATGTTCACTAAACTGATCATGTTTCAGGTTTTGGATAGAATTGTTCCAACTGGTGACAATATTATAATGTACCTTATGATGTCGATTTGCTACCTATTGATAGGTATCGCAATTGCGTACAGAATAATAGTTATCAGCCTATTCCATGCTTCTTATATTGCCTGGATTGGATTATACTGCTTTGGAATTACAAGACCAGCAGCAGTTTCTGCATGGTGGTATTATCTAAAAATCTTATTCATGCGCACAGTTATAGTAGGTGTTACTGTCATTGGAGTTGGAATGATCTCCTACATCAAGTTACCTAGAGATACTGGAATGAATCGTGTACTTGGTGATCTATTGATAGTATTTATTCACCCTATACTGTATGCAGCAT
This sequence comes from Fermentimonas sp., assembly GCA_028683355.1. Taxonomy (GTDB): domain Bacteria; phylum Bacteroidota; class Bacteroidia; order Bacteroidales; family Dysgonomonadaceae; genus Proteiniphilum. The sequence goes on along the minus strand of JAQUIZ010000033.1, from coordinate 4,086 downwards.
TAATCTTGATACTTGTAATTATCTGTATCATATTCATTGTAGGTATTAAAAATGTAATGACAACTTCAAAATATGCAATTAAAAGATACACTTATGGAGCATACAAACCATGACCGAAGGTTCAACAACTTCTACCAACGTTCAGAGTTGGAAACAGAAGTATACAGGAAATAAACCACTAAGAAAGGCTAAAGAAACCGTCTATGCTGGAATACGTGTTAAATGGTTTTATATAGCTGGATTCTGGTGCTTAATTTCAGTTCTACTTTCGCTACCCCTGGTTGCTACCCACAATTTTATTTTTCAGTGCTTTATAGTATCGTTGGAGTTAATGTGGTGGGCCATGTTCTTCATGTATTTTAGAACTTGCGAAAAATATGATGAGTCCATGTTGACAATCAAATACATAATTGCTGACTACAAAGGCATGCACGAACTGTGTAAATTTGAAATGGATGTAAGTCAACTACAAACTTACATTCCTGTTCGAAAAATTCATGCTAATGGACTTGTTGAATACACTAGAGGCAGGTTTGGCGTACTGATTGAATATTTCCCTCCAACAGATCCTGGAGATCAAATGGAAACGCATCTCCTGAACATTCAAGCCTTGATCAACAGATTAGCTGGTGACATGCAGGTGAACTTTATAAGCTCATCCAGATTTGGAACTCAGTCACCTCTGTTAAAAAAATTTGAAAGGATGATTAATGATCCAAGTACTCCACAGAAAAACATCAAACTAATAAAGAGCCAATACGACAGAATAAAAAGTGGTAAAGTGACACCGGACTGGGCTTTTTACATTTCATTGGGTTTGGGATCTCATGCAACTGTAGAGGATGCAGCAGATCGCCTTAACACTGAACTGCCTGGTTTTTTGGATGGCTTGAGTGATGCTGGTATTCTAGCTTCTCAAATCATAAGCGAGACAGAATTAGTAAAGAACTTCATTCAATTTATGGTTCCGAGGGATCTGTAAATGACTTGGAAAAATCCTTATAATATTTTAGGAAAAGCTGGAGCAGAAATTAAGAGATTTAAGTATACAAAGAACTATGCTCAAGATCAAGCTCGGAAAAAACTATGGTGGGATGATGTTTGCAGACAAATCTGTCCAGATGTCTTTAAAATTGGTAAAGATCACCTGCAAATAGATGATTTCCGTGTAGAGTGTCTTATTGTAGGTAAAAGCGAAGGTACAACTGAAGGAATCCCAGCAGAAACAGCCTATGATTTTCAAAAGAAATTGATGAATACTACCCTTAAAGGCTGTATCATTCAAATTTCTGAGAAATTGGTTCCAATCCCAACAGCAGAAGCGCAATCCCTGCTGTCTGAAGCCATTTACTTCAACCAAGGTAACCAGCTTAACTACATGAAAGGTAATGATCTGGGAATTCCAGATGAAAACCTTAGACTTGATCACGAAGATATGATGAAGCAGGTACGAATCCTGCACGATAACAAAGAAAACATGTTTCATGGAGCCTACATTATAACGATTTGGGCTGAAGATGAAACTGCGATGAAAGTCGCAAAGTCCCACATAAAAGGTGTCATGCGTGAAAACAGAATTCTGGGAGAACTTCCTCTCCGAAGAATGTTTGAAACATTCATGACTGGTCAACCAGGGCCTGATATGACAGATTTTGCAACTATAGAAATGTACTCAGGACTTGCTTCAATCATATCTCCCACTATTAACCCTCTTTCGCCTTTAGCAGGTACAGGGAGAGGCATTTACTTTGGAAACGAGGTCAATACTGGAAAGGATGTATCCCTGGATTTCTTTGAAGAAGCCGCCCCTCATGTTATAATGGTAGGGGCAACTGGTTCAGGTAAAACTTATGCGCTCATCCTGCTCATGATCAGGCTTTACTTAGAAGGCCGTAAGGTCATGTACTTGACCAAGAAAAGGGATGACCATACAAACTACCGAGCAATTGCAGACTACTTCAAACCTTTTGGAGGTATAATAGAAGTTGGGCCTGGTCGCCACAATATCAATCCTCTCCAGATCATTTATAATGTATCAATGGAAGAGATCACAAAAGAGCAAGCTATTGGTATCTACGATAGCCATAAGGAGATCTTCTGTGCTTTCATGAAAACATACTGTGGAGATGAGTATTCAGTCAACCAAGATTCATTCATTGATCAAACCCTTAACGAACTTTATGAAGAGCATGGAATCAAAAGAAATGATCCTTCAACCTGGAAAGATCCCAAAAAATTCCCATTAATGCATGAGCTCAGGGAAAAATGGGAGAAAATGTACGAGAGTCTAAGAGGTCATAGAAAAGTTACCTGTGAGGTTCTTGTTAACAAAACTTATAAGTTCTCCAGAGGAGGAGCTTACGATTACATTAACTCGCCAACTGATGCAGACTTTACTCTAAAGTTTGCTGTTATTGACATCGTAAACGTACCTAAGGGTCTTCGAGACGCAATGAATGTAATGGTTACAGGTATTCTAGCCAGCCAGGTATCTGCTGCCACTACAAAAGGTCTTACAATCGTTATAGACGAAGGAGGAGCGTTCCTCAGAGAACCTGAACTTGCAGATATGATCTTAACTGGATTAACTCAGTGGAGATCACAAAACACTCAACTTATATTTGCAACTCAGCAGTTTGGAGACCTTGAACAAGCTAAAATGTCAGAAGCATTTATGGCAAACACGTTCTTTAAAATGGTGTTTGGTGCTAATATGGACGAATCTTCAATTCCATATGTGCAAAGGTTCCTACACCTTAGGCCTCAGCATGTAGAAGATCTAAAAAGGCTTAAAAAAGGTCAGTGTTTGCTGAAAATTCGAAATAAATATGCGAGTGTAGAAGTTACCAGTTCAGAGGATGAACACGCAATTATAAAAGGAATTAAGCCCCTTATAGATAGTAGCGAGGTAATAGATACGATACAACAAAAACAGTGGAAACTGAAGCCTCAATACCAGGGCCTGAGTGAAGAGCATCATATTATCTTTGAAAACTGGTTTGAAGGAGAATTCAACGAAGCTGCCTTAAGAAGAGATGGCTACAAATTCTTCCAACCAATTCGAATAAATGCTTCTGGAACTACAAGATCCTGGATTGAATCCTCCATAATTGTTAACAACAGAATTTCCCCTCCTGCCAGGGGAATGCGTACTGTAGACGCCACTACTAAAGAGCGTGGTCAACAAACTCCTGATCACTACAATACTGTGCTTCAAATTGCAGCTTATCTGATGGATCACGGTTTTGGTGATACAATCATCAATCATTGGACTGATGTGGATGTCGTTGGAACTTACAAAGGGGAAACTTATGCCTTTGAATATGAAAAAGATGGGACACATTCTATTGAATCCATATTTGAGAAATTCAGTAATGCAAGACTCAAGTATGATCATGTGTACATTGTGTGTACCACTTCAAACAAATCCAGAGTCATAAAAGCAGTAGAGCCAGATGGACAAGTCCCATATGGTGAAAACCCTAAAAACATGTGCACTCGCGGATCTCAATTTGAAGATCTAATTAACGATATCCTTGCAGGAAAAAAGCAAGCTAAAGGCCCTGTTGTTAGATTAGTTAAACCAGAAGAGCCTGAGGAAGATCTGATTGATATGCTTGAGCATGAAGAAATAGAAGAACCTGAAGAAGAATCGGAAGCAGAAACCTTTGTAAAAGAAATCTACGACAAAGTTGTTACAAAAGAACCTGAACCAGCAAAAAAACCATCGACACTTAATGCAATAAAAGGTCTATTTAAGAAAAAACCAGCACAAGAAGAGGAAGAAAAGATTGTACCTGATAAAGAAGGATTTTTCTTTAAACCAATTCCACAGCCTGGATCTGAAGAATACAAAATAAGAAAAGCGTGTGATATAGAACCTGAAGAAGAAAACGAACCTAAACCAGAAATATCAACTCCAATAGAATCAAAAACTGAAGTAGAGGTTGATACCATTAAGAAAAACGTGGACAATGAAGGACTTCTCATAGGTGAAGTTGAAAAGGAACCTGAAGTTGTAAAACCAAAAAAGATGCAGAGAGAACCTGATGAGTTATTCTTAACTGACAAAAACGAATCTGCATC
>JAQUIZ010000001.1 GCA_028683355.1 Fermentimonas sp. | reverse complement strand
TGTTATCAAAGATCTAGGGGGAATATTACAAAGACATTTCATACAATTAGCAGACAATTGAAGACAATTGAAGACAATTGAAGACAAATGCAGACAAGTGCAGACAAGTGCAGACAAATGCAGACAATTGAAGACAATTGAAGACAATTGAAGACAAATGAAGACATATTGACCAATATTTTCTTTCTTTAAAAATAAATAATGACTTTTACAGTAGCTTTTTAAGTTCTTGTTAACAAGCGCTCTTTGACATTTTGATATGTAGTATTTCTTTTTCGTCTAAAATTATTTACCGATACAAAATGTGTTATAAAATGTAATTGACTGATTATTAATATGTGTTTTGACTAAAATCGCCTTAAAGGGACAAACGGGGGACAAAAAATCGCATACCAAAAGAAAGAAAAACAATAAAACCATTTCAGAAAAGCCACACTGAAATGTCAGGGACAAAATTTGTCCCTCGCTATCTTTTTTGTTTGTCCCTCGTTTTCATGGTTGAGTTCTGTATTTCTGAAAAGCCTTCATAAATAAGTTTAGTTTGGTTTTTGTATATCTAATCAAGTTCTAAACTAAACCGCTTGATAATCTCAAAATCTGAACATTTTGGCCGTCTTTTTTCTTTTCACCAGCAAAGACTTCTTTTTAACTCGCTATTACTTGAAATGCAGTTCACCGTTTATAGTGTTCCTGTTATACGCCCACTATCCATTTTCTTCTTCCACATCACTTTCGGGCTGGTTGAATAAGAATTGTGTCGCGAAGGTATATGTCCTGTCTTTCTTCTTTGCAAGGTCAAGCCTGCCGGTTCCTGTCAAAATCTCCACACTCGGTTTTTAACAGAGGTAGTATTTTGCCAATGAAACCTTGCAAGAAGAGCCGGGACACCTTGCAATGCGACATAATTTTAATCAAACCCGAAAGTAGCTGATGCGACCAGAGGGAAAAGTAAAAATTCAAATCAGAAGCGGTTATGGCAAATTATGCGACAAACATCTTCTACGCAAGTACGGAGAACGAGAAAGACCTTGATAAGGTAGAGAAATTTTTAGATGAAACTTTTTGCGACTGTTATCTTGACAGGGCAGAGGACAGTATCGAGGGAGAGTTTTTCTCAAAGTGGGATTATCCCGAAAAAGAGATAAACGAAATGATTTCTCTTTTGGAGAGCAAAGACAAGATTTATATCCGAGTGCTGACACACGAGCTGTGCAACGAGTATGTGAACTTTCAGGTATTCTCAAACGGAGAATGGTCTTACAGATAACCCTTAAACACAAGCGTACTATGTATTACGAAGAAGAACAGGCAACAGAGATTATCGGGTGTTCTTGTACTTTACTAACACCTTACAAAGGATATACTGAGGGCGAAGTGGTTGGCGATTATGGCTCTGAAATAGTGGTAAGGCTCAACAACGGCAAAGAAGTAGTGGAATACCGGGACGAGGTACTAATCTATGACTAATGGAGGATTGATTTATGATGACACCGATAGCGACAAGATTTGTGGATTGGGATATTCCCGAACTTTCAACCCTGCAAAATAGCATGGTATATCAGTTGAGACAACAACTCAATGATGGCGTTCCTATGTGCCGACAGCAGAAGAATTGGCTGACAAACAGCGTGAACAGAAATACCTATTTCAAGAAAGGAGTTCCATTAGGAGGATACCGCTTTGACTTTTCGGATGTGCTGAAACGTTTCTTTGTCAAGCAATATGGGCATATTGCAGAATACTATGCCGTTGATAAAACCTCATTGAGGGCATTCCTTTGTGGCAGGATTTATGAAATCATTGAAATAACCGATTAAAATAAAAATATTATGCTGTACGATTATAGACAAAAAAGCAAAACGCCCATGCTTCTGACTTTGGCTAATGGCAAGACCATTGAGGGCGAATTTATAGACCTGCGGATAGATACCAATACATTGCCCAAAGGGAAACTATGGTATCACATTCGGCATACGGACGATGATTTGACGGAACCTGCCTCATTGAAGAACGGTTGCGTGGTGGTCAATTTCTGCGGTACGTTCATTTGCGACCCCATCGACGATTTCCCTTGTGGACAGGAACTGGAGATAGCCGACTGGTCATATCTGGAATGATGACAGGCTTCAGGCGAATGGCAGCACGGAGAATGTTTCTCTGTGTTGCCATTTCTGTTATTGACCAATATGCCATAAATGGCAATCGACTTTTATAATCCGGGCTTGTAGAAACAAGCCTGACTACCTTTTGTAAATTAGTATTATTTCGGAGAAGCCGGCAATACACCTTTTATAGATACGATAGTTCATACTTCGCCAATAGCGACCAAGGCTGCTTTGTCCGGCGATAGCGGGACTTCTGCTTTTCTTTCTCTTCTTGGGCATCCTTGTCTTGTCGGCCGTTGAAGTAGAAGGCGACTATTCTGATGCGGTTTTCGACTGTTCGTCAAGTCGGTCTGTTTTCCGGGGCGGCACACTCCACGGCAGAATGCTCTTGGTCGGCTTACGATATAAATGCAGGCATTGTCCGGCATCCACTTTTGGCGACAATACTCGTTCCTCTCCGATCATACTTCTTCTTTTGGACTTACAGCCGGAGCGTTTATTCAAACTTACATTTACGGACGGATGCTGTCCACTCACGAAGCCTTGCTCATTTTTTTTTCATCAACCCGTTTCACAACCGCTTTTGGTCGTGTTATCACACATTTTTCCGTTGCAAAGTTAGTATGCAGCCGGGTACGGCTAAAAGCCTTGGTCAATGGTGTAGCTTCACAAATCTTCCTTTATCTGACCGTAAGTTTTGACGGCTTACGCTGACAAAAATAAAGAGTATTTGATTGCTAACCTTGTCGCACCCCTGTAACTGCACTCACTTATATTGGCAGCGTAAAAATAATTTAATTAACAACTTAAAGCATTGTAACATGAAACAGATTGAGAACAATTTCGCAGTATCAGGATTCGTAGGTAAGGACGCAGAAATCCGTCAGTTCGCAAACGCAAGCGTAGCACGCTTCTCATTGGCAGTAAGCCGTCAGGAGAAGAGCGGCGAGGAAACGAAACGTGTGTCCGCTTTCATCAATGTGGAAGCCTGGCGCAACAACGCCAACACCGATTCGCTTGCCCAAATCACCAAGGGCACCCTGCTCACAGTGGAGGGCTACTTCAAACCCGAAGAATGGATTGACAAGGACGGCGTGAAACACAACCGCATCGTCATGGTCGCTAACAAGTTTTACCAGACACCCGACAAGGAGGAAATTCCTGCGGAACCGGAAAAGAAAACGAAAAAAGGCAAGAAATAACTCCTGCCTCGTTCCGACAAACAAAGCGGCTTCGGTCGCTTTTCTTTTTGCTCGTATGTTTACCTGTTATACATCTATTAGTTGCCCATTATAAGTTTTCACCCATCCCGTAAACGTCTTCTTCTACTTTTCTTCGAGAGACTTGCTCGACTGCGCAATGTTTCACGTTACTCCTCTTTCGCAAGACACTCTGCCGAAATCGCCCGATACAAAAAGATTTGCCAACCGCTCCAAGACTTCGTTTTCTCCCAGTAGGCAAAACATTTTGTTTCTTGTCGGACTTATAGAAGAAACTCGTTTATAGCCCGCCCTTGATGATTTTTCCCGTTATATTTTCAGGATAGGTTTTATCTATTAAAGTGTAGTCTAATCCATGCTTGCGACATTGCTCCAAATATTTTTTGTTCTCACGTTCCAGTTCTTCTTTGGTGGGCATGGTGTCCGGCAAACGCTTTTCTATGACACTCTCGTACTTCTGTATGTCCGTGTAATGGAGGTCGATATACTCTTTTGACATAACCAGGCACAGATAGCTAATCTCACTCAGATATTGGGACGAGAAATCGTTTGACCAGTCAAAAGGAATATACCCGCCTTCCACTATCAGATTCTGATTGTTCTCAATGGCGGTTTTGATGATTTCCCGGACGATTGGCCAAAGGATTTTCTGAAGCTCATTGTCGTCTTCCGGAGTTAATGATGTGTTTCCACTTCTTATCAGCCCCATTTTCAAATGGTCAATGGAGAGATAGGGAAACTTATATTTTTCAAGGAACTGTTGAGCCAGTCTTGTCTTGCCTGTATGGGTTGCCCCCATGATGAGAATAATCATATTCGTTTTGTGATTTGGTGTATAATTTCAATATGAGGGAGAATTAAAACTTTAACCCACGACCGTCGCAGTGCATATATGGCAGTCAGACAGCAACCGCCTCTTGATACTCATCTGCCCTATCTATCTCTTCGATAGTCGCTTTTACTCCATCCTACGAGAAGTGCCATCACTATTTTGAAGAACACCCAGAATACCAATAATGTAATTATAGTTTCTCCCATACTTCTGTTATATTTTTATTCTTACTACCTATAAAGGTACGAAAAAATTATGAAATGAACAATCGTATTGTGTTAAATATCAATAGAATGCCTGATGGTGATAATGGTTGATAATAGGTATGATGTTATATACAAAAGATACTGCAAATATCCAAATGTGCAGTATCTTTTATAGGAAACATTATGCGTATCCGTTGTACTTCACTAAATTTATGCAATCCCAAGCAACTCTATCTCAAAAATGAGCGTTGAGCCCCCGGGAATGCCGGGTTGTGAGAACTTACCATATCCCATTTCGGCAGGAATGTATATCTCCCATTTATCCCCTATACACATCTGTTGCATGGCTATAATCCAGCCCTCTATTAGTTCGTTCAGGCGGAACGCAATAGGTGTATCACCTCGGCTGCTATCGAATTTTTTGCCGTTAATAGTCCATCCTGTGTAGTGGGCAGTAACGATACTTCGTGGCGTGGGGTGTTTGCCATCTTTTTCCCCTTCAGTGATGACCTTGTAATATATGCCTCCCGAAAGTGCTTTCACTCCCTCTTCCTTTGCTTTTGTCTCCAGCCAATCTTTGTTGGCTTGTATGTATTCTTTCTTATTCATTTACCTACTTACAATACTCAATAGTTGTATGCTACAGAACTCTCGTTGAACCCTAAAAGCATTCTAATGGCTTTTCTGACAATAGAGCCTTACTGATCAATTCTTTTGCTTCTTGTTCTTTTTGAGCAATTTTCGTCTCGTCCCACCTTTCTCCTTTCTTAATGGTATTCATCATGGATTTTAATTTGAGACTATAGGTCTTCATAGCTTTGGCATCACCAAAGTTTTCATATTTTGCTCCCGGGAGATTATTAGTAAATTTTGAATTCATACCCCTACTGACAAGACACAGATTCCCAAAACTATGTAGATGGTTAAAATCCATTGGATCTTTATCCGTTGGATGTTGTGGGTAGAAATGTTCTACAGAAGTTCTGTACGAAAACTCAAAATCTGTATCCTTTGTCTCTTTCAATAACAGATAATCGTAAAAGTTAAATACAAAATTCTCCACATGTTCTCCTTTTTGTGGGTACTCGTCTATATTGATATTTGACCATAGGATATCTTTATCGTGATTTACACTCTTTCCATTATTCTCGAATATAATAGTCTCAAATGGAACCTTATTTTCGGGGATTGCTAAGTATCTATCTAACATATATGCTTTTGATAAATTCCATAAATATTCCGCATATTCAGTAGCATTTGTATTCCTATGATTATAGACATAGTATAAGCTGGCATTCATCCAATGCTTATATATCTGAGTCGGTGCTGACACATGAAACATTGATAGGAGCATAATTATATTACGGTTTTGTCCAGATCCATCATCTTCGTATTCTGTTTGTGAGAATGTGTCTTTGTAATAATATTTATCTTTATCTGCTTTTTGAGGTAATAATTTCTTCAGACTCCATTTATCTTGTTTTCGTTTAATGATGTATTTATCAAAGAGAAGACGTAAATCGAGGAGTTTCATAATAAACTCGATGCTGAAACCAGCAGCGTCTTTTTCGCTTTTAATCACGCTTTTGAAAATCTTTGTCAACCTTTTGTCATCCAGCACTACTTCTTTATTGGCCGGACGGATTATTTTTAAGACGTGAAGAAGAAAGTTGGAAAAAGTAATCAATGAATGGTAAGTTTCTGATTGATCTTTGTCGGGACCTTCTTCCCATGGCTTACTATAAGGTGTGTTGTTAGCAGCATCTAAGAATAACCGCTCTAAAGAATGATTTTTTTCTTCGTTACCAAGAACGGAATTTTTATTGTATAATGCAGCTAAATCATTGAATGAAATTTTAATATTTTCAGTGCCATTGTTATCAAATATTTGTTCTCTTGTGGCTTTTGAGAAATTTAGCTGAACATATCTATCCATATTAGAGCAGGCTTCCCAAATCAGATTAAAAGCAGCCATAGTAGACTGATTGTCCTTGATTGGAGACATAAGTTGTGCTTTCACGATTTCATGCTGCTCAAGTTGCTCCCCTCTGGAGTTCATTATCTCGAAATAGTGATTAAGGTTTGTGTCTTTGGGAACACTTATCCGAAGAATGATTACCTTATTAAGTAGATAATCAATAAAAGTAGAAACGGAAATCTCTTTATCCTGACAAATCTTATCAACTATACTCCACGCTTTGTTATATACAGCCATTATATTTGCATTGACAACGTCATAGTTGACAGATTCAGGATTATTGTACAGCGCGGACAACGTGAGGTTTGATTTCTCTCTATGGTCAAAAGAGATATTTACTTTGGAATACCAAGATAGGTCATATTTTGCATAGTTGTGTTTTAGCGCACATAAGAGAATAGTTATAGTTGTTGTTCTCTGTTGTCCATCAATTGTCTCGAAATACAGGCTGTTGTTGTAATGCCTTGGGAACACAATAAGATTTCCTATGTAATAGTTGTTTGCGGGTGAATCTTTCGCATAGTCCGCTATATCCTGAATAAGTTGGGTTGTTTCGCCTAAGCCCCAAGCATAATTTCTTTGATAAATAGGAATTCGATATTCACTGCCGCAGAGTAATTCTTTTATTGTAAGTTCTTGTATATCATTCATAATAATCAGTCATATAGTTGTTTAATCTGAGAATCAGCATTTGATGCCAACGGCCCAATTTGTGGAATCATGAGATTAATGATGTCATAAGGAGACTGGGCATCACGAATAGCTTTGAACATAACACCGTTAATGGCACTATTATCTATTGTTGGAAGTTGAACACTATAGTGTACCAAACGAATTTGATATGCATATCTGAAAATCTTTTTTACCACTTTGTTTATTTCTGCGAAGCCAAATCTATCAACGTAATAAATCAAGAGGCAATTAAATAACTGGCGGACATAAGTATCTCCAGTACGAGTTCTGTTAGAGTAGGCATTCAAAGTTCGGACGATTTTATATGCTGACTTTTCATCTTCTATCGAGTCATATTTTTTATATTCGTTCTCGTCTATGATTTTATGATATAAAGCATCGTAATAGCGAATCATGTCAAAAAAACGGCTTCCGTTGATGCAAATCTGATCTATCTGGAAAGGGAACTCCATCTTTGACCGATCTATCAATCTGGACGGCTCATTAGCATAAAACGATGAGAAGAAGTGACATATAATTTGCTGCATATAAAAAGGATACCGTTTATCTTCCAGAGATATGCCCTTAAAAGCGTCAATATTGTCTTTGGTGAACTCTTTTCCGCTGTTGTTTTTAGCCCATCTTTTGACTCTATACAAAGTCAGGAACAAATCAACCAGTCTTTGAGTGTCAAGTTCCTGCCATTTTGTGATGTTATCGCCGTCCTTTTCAGAAAGTTTTTTGACTTCCCTAAGATGAAACGCTTTCAATAAATCATGCGGTTCCAAATCTTTTCCTCTTGCGTTTTGAGAATCGAAGAATTGGAATGCTTCGGAAATTTCTGGCAGACGAACTACAACGAACTGACATTTGTTCAGAAGGAAATCCAAGAAATCCTCGTCCAAATCATCCAATCTATCTTCAATAGCTGTCAGATTCTCTCTCACATGGCCAATCGAATGCTCGTTTTTAAATTCAGTCCGTTTCCAAAATGTTTTTATTCTATCTTGTACTTCCTGATAAGGATTCGCAGCCCTTATCTCTTTTTTGCCGAACAGTTTGTACAGGAGTAAAGATAGGGTGACTATACGCTGTTGACCATCCACTATGTTGTTCTCATGAAGCACAATAGTTCCAAGTCTGTATTCTTCGCTATCTCTGAAATGCAAAAGGTCGTTTATTAACTGATTGACATTCTTTACACCCCATTTGTATGGACGCTGATACTCTGGGATTACGAAGTTGTTGAAAGGCAATTCCCTTATTTTCAGAATGCCGTATGTTAGTTTTTCTACTTGCATGCTATCGGCAGGTGGAAGAATCTCCAGTTTTTCTATTTGCTGCATTATAACTTCTGTGTCTTCATGCTCTGCTGATAAAGGAGATAGCACAGGGTCGAATATTTTAGATATTTTCTCAAAGCATTTGATGATATCGTCTGTAGACTGAATAGAAATATTGATTCTACACCGGCCTTGATTACGATTACCCCATCTATGCCAACTTAGTTCTTGATGCTGATAAGATTCTTCAACTAACTCTCTCCAAATAGTATTATATTCATAACCGCTAAATTTCCCTTCAAGGTGCAATTCAACGTATCCTTGATAGTATTCGTAATGTATATCGATATCGTGGAGAATAGTCTCCAATTGGATGAAACGATTGTCGTGATAATGATTTGTTTCCGTCTTGTAGCATCTTCCAGGAAAGTAATTCTTTAGCTTGGGCTCAACTTCCTTTTTTAAGCTATCGGTAATTTTCAAGTAGTTCATAATTGTTGATATATTCTGAAACCATCCTGTAAGTTTATGCACAGTGGTAATGATTAAGATTATTCCTCTTTTGATTTACGTTTCCCAAGCGTACATCACTTCCGGCTTGCCCATTATTGCTATCAAAGTCTCAAAGTCGTCATGGGTGAGTTTGCGGATAGCCAGTCGTTCGGTTTCTTGTATGTTTTCTCGTTTGTTCATCGGATAAAAGTTGTTGTGATTACAATTCTCTCAACAGATGTTTGACGGCTGAGACAGGATGATAAAAAAGCATTCTCGGACCGGACCATCGCATAACCATTTTTATCCGCTTTTTCATATCCGGGCGATAACAATGTACAGGACACTTTTTACAAGTTGGCTTGTCGTTTCCGAATTTGCAATGGTCAAGTCTGTCCCTTGCGTATGTCAACAACTCATGGCAAGCCGGACATAGGCTTGCATTGCCTTCCTTTTTTCGGCAGTATAAATGAATCATTTGTTCTACTACCTTCTTCTCCTCTTCAATACGGCTTTTTACCATATCGTTACTCTTCTTTTGGCTTCCTTTTCCCAAGCGGCCCGCTGAACTTGCCACGATTGAGTGATACGCCGTATTTATTGAGAATGCGGAACACCGAGCTTCGGCTGTTGAATCCGCTTACTTTCCAGATGTCATCTATTGAATGCCCGTTGTTGTACATCGCCACGATGGTTTTCTCCCTTTCTGCTTTGCTGATGTTTTTCTCTTTGGACGGCTGGTTTATGTTCTGCTTTAATTGGATGATATGCGCTGAAGCCTTTCTTAATGCGGCACACTCTTCCGGAAGCGAACCGAATATCTCCAACACATCCGCAGCCTTGGTTTCAGGGAACAGGTCGCCACGACTGTCAACTTTGTCGTGAATGGAGATAATCCGCACCACCTTTACACGGCAGAATTCGATGAATGCTGCCAGTTCACGAGAACCACGCAGGGCGTTGCTGAATTTAGCGAGTACGATTTCGTCCCCCCGCTCTAGACTTGCCATGAGCTGTTTCCATTGGGGACGCAGTTTCTCGTGTCCGTTTTCCTCCTCAATCACTTGTACACAACCGTATTGCTTCATCCACTCCACATCAGTGTCGAAGCCGTCATAGCCGGCTGCCTTGAATATGTAACCTACTTTTGCCATAGTGTTGTTCAATGCTAAATGATACCAAGTGCAAAGATACAAAGTTTAATTCGGTTAAAATCATACTCAATAAAATATTTTTCAATTATTATACTTTATATTTTCACTTGTTATGCTCTTGTTTGTTTCTCGGATTATACTCGCAAGTATGAAAAAGAAAATAGATTAAAGTTTTATTTTAGAGTATTATTGTGTAAACTTTTATACTTACCTTTGTAGCCATAATTCAACGAGGGAATCATGTTTAAAGGTTTATTTAACGAGAAAACAGATCTGATAAAAAAAGGTGTGGAGTGTAAATCATACTCCAAAATACGTGGACAATGTGCCAAACTCCTTGCCGTATGCTTTGCCACTGTCGCACTGGCATCATGCGGAAATAAGACTGACAACTATATATTTCAGACTGACGAAGAGGCAGCCAATGCCTACAAGTCATACCTGTCCGAAGTACGGAATATGGGAACTATCTCAACTGAGAGACTGATTGAGTCTGTCAAGGAATGGCAGATACTCAGGGATTCAGTCTATGCCTGTATTGCTAAAGGCACGACAAGCCGACCACACCAAAATCCTGAAAACACAGTTCGGATGCTACATGATTCTTTGCGGATTGAATTTACCCGATTGGCATTGTCCCAACCACGGAGCTTCGCTGATGTGTTGCTAATCAAAGAAAAGACTTCCCAATATCGAAAAGACACAGAACTGGCACAAGCGGTAACAGATGCAGAACCTTTTTTCAGGTCGTTGGATTCAGTAGCACCGTGTCACGGAAACGCAAAACAAACTGTGTCAATCTACCAATCCTTTCTTGTCAATACTCTGAAATCCGGAATAGACTCCAAAGACAAGATGTTAGCCTTTATACAAGAGGAAGACCGGATGTTCCGTTCTTTCCTGAGCCATCTTCCGGAGCTTGCCGATGCAGATCTGTCTGTCATTACAAATGAAACTGAAAAATGCTGTCTGTCGATATTCCAGTCAGCGGAGAACGGCAGGCTCTCTTACCGAGATGCTTTGGTATATACAGCCAAGCGTACTAACCGGCGAATCGTCCTCAATGCTTTGGTTTGTTGTGATGACATAGACCAAAACAGAGTCAAGAGTGAAGAACAGGCAAGGGCCTATGTATGGATGTTGTTACAACCATATATTTCATTGGACGGTTTCAGTATGACTGTCATGTCCGAAACTGAAAGGATAAAACTTTATGAGGTTGCAAACAATACACCGTTGATGATAGCCAATCTAAACAAGATTATTGGGACGGAAAATGACCAATGGCAGGTATTGCCCGAAGTACTGATCAAGATAATGCTCACATCCATTTGACGAACCAGAAACAAATAAATACAACAGTTATGCTACAACTTTTTTACGATGACTTTCTCTCCTTTGTGCCGCTCCAGCTTCCGCAATTGCTGGATGTAACCACAATGGAACAGCCGCAGTTCTATGACGATTACGTTCTCCTTTCGTTTCTGCTTGCCGACCCATACGATTTGGAAGAAGTGATGGATATCTTTGAGGACGACATGGAGCTGATAACCCTTTATCATCATATTCCTTCAAGTGCAACGACATTTGGCAGCAGCACTTGTGCCTATTCCAATCCAGCTTTCGGACAGATGTTCAAGATGAACGTGAGAGTTTCTGATACCGGCAAGGTTGACCGCATTGATGTGACCATCTATGAATCCCTGGAGTTCATGTGTTCTGACATCTGTCTTGACTTGAAACTTCACGAAAAGACCGGCCATTTCAAGTACCGCAAGACCAAGGAGGAGTTGCTTGCCGAATTTATATGAGACGGACGATATACCTGCAAATGCTATACATTATCAATATGTACAGGAGTTGGATAGTCGTGGATGACGGATATGGATACAGGCAAAGTGTCGTGTTCAGACGGGGCAGGCCGGTTTCCTGCGTGTGCCGTATGCTCCGGCTCCGTTCAACTTATAAGCACAATGGCTATGAGCGTGGCACGAAATGGAGCATATCCGAATACGAACTGGACAAGGCATTGGCAAGGTATCGCCAAAAGAATCACGAACTAAAATCCCGGCTTAAAAAGGGGGCGTCATATCTCGAAGTAAAGGATGTGGAAGCCATTATAGAGATTGCCACCTATGGGTTGGTCAAACTGGAACTGACCGAACTGCCATTATTCAAACAATACTGATTACACAAGGGATTACGATTATGATTTGGATTATCATCGAAATGTTATTTCCGGCATTGCTCATTATACTGTCCATGTCATTGTACAGGAGCAACCGGTTTTTTATGGCAAAGTTTTACCTCAGAATGGCGGATAGCGAGAGTGCGAGGAAACTCTATGTGCAGTGTATGCTTATCTTCCTCCTGCTATATCACTATGTCTATGCAGGCGGACACTTCGGAGAGTGGGGAGTTCTGATATCCACCATACCTTGTGCCGTTCTGTTCTCGTTCAGACGTGCCGACAGGTGGATGCACAGACTCCACGAGGATAAGAAAAGGTTCGTTATGGCAGCCTTGATCACATTGGCCAGCTGCGCTGTACCACATCTGCACACCACGGCGTTCATGCTTGCCTTTCTTCTTTTGGCCGCCATGTTCTATCCCTCTTGCCGTGTGTTAGTCGAATGGCAGGATGAAGACACTCGCAAGCATTTGAAAGAAAATCCAAAAACAATGTCCGAACATTACTACTGACATCATCACGCGAAACTGCCATGAATAAGTGGATAGTGGCAGGTTAATCGAATCCACATATAGTCAAACAAAAATCAAATGAAATGATGAAATACAAGAATAGAGCCACCAATCAGGTATTGGCAGATATGAATTTTTTCGACTACCTCAAAGAGAAAGTCGGTGAACGGAAGACAAAGACCGGTGCCTATTGTGACCTGTTGGAGAAAGCAACGGCAGGTTTTATCGCTCCCTTTTTGAAAAACCACGAGTATGTGTTGCAGGCTGACCAGTGTCATGTGACTATTTCCGATCTCGCCGTAGAATGGCACTGGCATAGGGCTACTGTCAGGGCGTTCCTTGACAAACTGGAGGAGATGGGATATATTCGTCGGACAAAGTTCGCAAAGAGTGTGGTCATTACAGTCACTTTTGCGTCGCTCTCTGATGGCGAAAGCCCTGCCTTTTATACTGGTCAGGTAGAACCCCGACTTGCCGATGATTTGGACAAGGCTTTGTCCGAATGGATAAATGGCAATCTGTCTGACGAAGATATGGGAGAGGTTTGTGGACAGTATCATGAAGCCGGACGGAAACGGCTTGCCGATGAATCCGGCAAAGATCATTCGGGCGACAAGCCGGCAATAAAGGCAGGTGCAGAAACGGAGTTTGTCCAAGAGATTGTCGAGCGTGTAGCCGTAGCCGGACTGAAACGTGCCATACGAAATTCGCGCTTCGATGACCCGACCGATTTCCTGGAGTTCTTTCACAAGGAACTGGAAGGTGATTGGACTTCACTTTTGGAGGCATCTAAGATAACTGCCAAGATGATTCTGGACGCTGGAAACGACGGCACGGCCAGTAGTTCGAGCGAAACAGATATGCTTGCCACGCTCCGACAGCCGTTCAAGGAGTTGTGGGCAAAGTACCAAGAGCGTGATTTCACCCTTTTATAGACTCCACAACCGGTGTTGTAAGTCAAAAACTTATTGTATAACCACGGATGAACCGTGATGCCCTACACTTGTAGGCTTGCCATTTTAAGCGTGCAGCAGTGCTTGCACGTTGACCAAACAGAGGGAAGTATGGGTAGCCTAATACCCCAATAGCATAAAGCTATCGGGAGAGGTGCCCGGACAAGCAGCAAGCTGGGGCAAACAGGATGTCCGAAAAACAGAAAAGAGAATATGGCAAATGCAAAGCAGGTGATGGATTTCCGACCATCAAAAGGCATAACCACAGCACAAAGCAACGAACACCAACGCAGGTGGACGGAAAAAGGCTGGGAGCGTGCCATGTCGGTCGGGAACTATGATCCGACAAGAGAACATTTGAATTTTGAGATAAGGGCAGGCAAGGTCTGCCCGATAGACAAGACACGGAGCATCCCGGAAAGAATGTCCGATAATTTGTTGGCGAGAGGAATCAAAGACCCAAATGCAGGTTTGGCAGAGCCACGTTTCCGCACGGTGGTCAATTTTATTTTCGGAGGTTCACGTGAACGTATGCACGAAATAGCTTTCGGCAGTCAGATTGTAAATTTTGATAAGGGAGCGGACAATTCCCATGTCGAGAGGTGCAAGGATATTGAAGAATGGGCCAAGGACGTCTATTCATTCGTTTGTGGCAAATATGGAGAGGAGAACATTGCAGCTTTTATCGTACACATGGATGAACTGAATCCCCATGCGCATTGTACCTTGTTGCCAATCCGTGACGGCAAGTTTGCATACAAGCAGATTTTTGCAGGAAAGGACAAGTACGAGTTCAGCGCACGGATGAAGCAGTTACATAGCGACTTCTCAGAAGTGAACAAGCGTTGGGGAATGTCACGTGGTAGCAGTATATCCGAGACCGGCGCAAAACACCGCACCACCGAAGAGTACCGCCGACACCTTTCGGAAGAATGTACCAATATCGAAGAACAGGTTGTCCAACACAAAAAAGCACTGTCCGACCTAAAAGTGGAAATCAGTCTGGCAGAACGCAGGGTGAAAGGTTTGACCTCAATGGTGGACAACCTCAGAAAGGCGAAAGCGGAAAAGGAATACCAGTTGTCGGCATTGGAGCGCACACTTCAATCCCATCAGGGAGATACGGCTGCCATTATAGCAGAGAGGGATCGGTTGGAAAAGGAACTGGCTTCTATCCAAACGAAACTGGAAGACAAGCAGGATAAGCTACGGACGGCTGACCAACAACTTGAAGCCCTTAAAAGGGACATGGATGCCATTGGCGAGCGCACGGAGGAGTTGAAAGGCGAAGCCTATAAGTACAGCCGTGAAATCCATTCCAACGTGGATGTGCTGCTCAAAGATGTAATGTTGGAAACATTGGTCAGGGAGCACTCGGTACGATTGGGAGAAATGGGACTTTCCGAACAGTCCCGATTTGACGGTTCATTACTGCAAAGCCTGACGGAACAAGGATCGGAAGTGATGCACTGCGCCACGCTTCTGTTTCTCGGAATGGTCAATGATGCCACTACTTTTGCCGAAACGCATGGCGGTGGTGGAAGCTCCAGTGACCTTAAATGGGGACGGGACGATGACGAGGACAACCGGGCCTGGGCAAGACGGTGTATGATGATGGCAAGCAAGATGATGCGTCCGGCTTCCGGCAAAAAACAGAAACGATAATCGGCAGGAGGTAGTTTCCTGCATCGGATGTGAAATCTATAATAACAGAAAACGTATGAGAAATAAAATAGTATTTGTAATGGCAATGGCAGGAATGTGCTGCACACTGCAAGCGAAGGCGAATGTACAACCTGTCCCACAGGATAGTGTACACTATGAATCCTATATGGAGAAGGAACTGATGTTTCAAACCGCAGAGCCGACTTACCACAAGGGAGTGCTGGTAACTTCACCATGGAACGGCAACTGGTTTGTCAGTCTGCAAGGTGGTGCAAGTGCTTTCATCGGCAGACCGATTGGCTGTGCTGATTTGTTTGACAGGGTACAACCATCGTTATCCGCATCAGTCGGCAAATGGTTCACTCCACAGATCGGGGCAAGAATCGGGTATGGAGGTTGGCGGTTCAAGGACTGCAACCTTACTGTCAATGACTATCATCATTTCCACGCCGACCTGATGTATAATGTCCTTGGCGGACTGTATGCAAAGAAAGAAAATCCACGTTGGGGCATTGTTCCATACGTTGGTCTTGGAATGATGTATAATCCTCAGAACGGTCAGAAACCATTTGCCATTTCTTATGGCATACAAGGGCAATACCGCATCTGCAAACGGCTGGCGGCATTGCTGGAGATTGGCAATGTTTCCACTTTCCAAAACTTTGACGGATATGGGGAAGCCAACCGCTTCGGGGACAATATGCTCTCCATTTCCGTCGGACTGTCTTTCACGATTGGAAAGGTCGGGTGGAAACGATCCGCTGATGCGACTCCTTATATTCGGCAAAACGAGTGGTTAGTGGAATATGCTTCGGAGTTGTCGGAAAGCAACCGCAGGTACATTGGTCAACACGATAGGGATATGCGTACCTTGAATGAACTGAAGAAAATTTTGGAGATTGAAGGATTGCTTGAAAAGTACAGCCGGCTGTTTGAAGACCGTGAAAATTTAAGCAGTGGTTATCCTAAAAATGATTACAGCGGACTGAACTCGCTCAGGGCAAGGTTGAAGAACAGGCGTTGGGATGGCAAGTCGCCTTTGTCCAATGACAGCCTTGCGGTTTGTTCCGGAATTGCCAATGTGAATGTAGATGATAGTGGAAATTCAAATGAAGTCCAATCGGACAATCTTGCCAAAGCTCAGGAATTGACAAATATGGGCGGAGACAGCATTGCCACTTATAACCACTCGGATTATCTGTCCTTTATAAACTCCGGCAACGAGTGCATCGGTTCTCCCGTTTATTTCTTCTTTGAACTCGGCACAGCGAAGTTGACAGACAAGTCACAGTCGGTCAATCTTGATGAACTGGCACGTGTCGCAAAGAAATACGGATTGTCGGTTACTGTTGTAGGTGCGGCTGATGCAGCCACAGGGACTGCCGATGTAAACGACAGGTTAAGCATATCGAGAGCCGATTATATTACCACAGAATTGGTTAAGCGAGGACTGGCAGTTGATGTGATTACCAAGGTCGGCAAGGGAGGAATCTCAGATTACAATCCTACCGAAGCCAATCGACATACCAAAGTATTGCTTTATATGAAATAGAACACAAAAGATACTTTTTGCTTCATGATTTGAATTGGGAGAGCCTGTCCGTGATGGATCGGCTCTCCTGCATTATAAAGTGCATTATCCTAACTTTTGTATTTCACTCCAATAGAAGAACGCTTCTGCATTTGTCTTCTTAAATTTGTTCAACTTAGTTGATAATGGAGGTTGTATCGTTGTGTTGATTAATAAATTCGCTTCGGACGGATTATAATGTTTTACCTCGTGTATTCCTTTGCCGATAAGTTTAGCGAGATAGGCGGCTTTTGAAGCATTTGTGATAGCACTTTCCAAAGTATAGACTTCACTATGAATAAAGCCACGCACTTTTTTTATTCCATCTTGAATCATGTCAAACTCTTCTTGATTATCTTGTCCACGCATTACGATACATTTAGCCGTATCATAAATATCATCCAAAACTTTTTGAATTGCATCAGGACTCTCACCTCTGTATTGAAGTTCAACCATCGCAAACTTATTGAATGTCTCTGTTGTAATGGACAAGTCATTGACAATATCGAAAAGAGATGCAATGTCAAATAGTTGTTTGCATATTTCCATTGAGCAATTCTTTTCTCCTTTGAAAAAAGGAATCCCGGTCGTGTGAGGAGCAAATGCAGTTAATTTATCGCCAAGCAAATCCTCTTTACTTGGTAACTTTACAATTATGGGGTCTCCCTCTGTTTTTAACAACCGGCTTTGAATAGGAAGTTCCACTACATTTGCATAATGAATTTCCTCGAATAATACATCCAACAAAATCTTATCCTGACGTCCTCCTGCCGGATATGCCACTTGGTAAAAGAATTTGGCGTGTTGTTTCGGAATATCGGTACGAGAGATACGCTCTACCAATTTGACCTCTCCAAAGCCATATTCTTCGGAATACTTTTCAAGATAATCTTCAATTCTTGTTCCAGGAGGACATATTATATCAATATCGATAGAAAGTCGTTTGCCTGTATCAAGATGAAGCATTAAGGACGAACCTCCCTTGAACAAAAATGGGCAACCCGATCGAGCCAATGCTTCCAACAATGAGAATGCACGGATTGTTTTCTCAACGAGGGTTATATCTTTTATCTTATTGTCTTTGGCGACTTGTTCTATCCAAGACAAAGTCCTGCTATCGGGATGTATCATATATTGATTGTATTGATAATTTGTTCAACTTTTTGTTTTCGGTTGCGACGTGCCGCATATCTCAATAACCTTGTTTTTTTGATTGCATAGTCAGAGAATGCGTTTGAATATATAGTATATAATTCATTGCCTTGAAGATGTTGTAGTTCTTTGTCAGATATGGCATCAACAAGCATTTTCTCCAATGTGGGAACGGGACAACCATTTATAACATCTAATGGAGCCTCTTTAACAAGAGGGCGGACAATAATTAAGTCTCTATTTGTAATGTATCTGTCCACATCTTCTTGGGACGGATTCAAGAAAATAGGGATTTCTGATTCGACGTTTTGTAATGACATAAAAACAGATTCCATCGCTTCCCTTTCAACATCTACTAATGTGGTTCTTACCGCAGGTACATGTAGCATCATTGATGCAAATACAGACGGTTGCCATATACAATAGTCGATGAAAGGAAATTTTTCTTTTATATGCTTGTTGAGTGAAAGCATAAATTCGTTTGGTTCATACAAAAATTCATGCTTCAAATCTTCATTTAATTTATATTTCCCGTATGAAACCCTAATGATTTTGTTTTCTGCAATCATCCTATTCAAAAGCACAGCAAGAGACCCTTCTGATATGTTTTTCATACCAAATCGTACCACATTCAACAAGTCTTTTCTTGTGAATATGCCATCCTGTTTCTTAGCAATATCTATTATTTGATTTACAGCAGTCATTATTGCTTTTTGAATTATACTGCAAAGTTATAACAAATTTGGCATATAACAATGTGGTTTGCCATTTTTGTTATACTGTTAGTAAGATAACGCTGCGAATGTTATAACGATTTTGGCAAATATACATCGAGTTTGCCGTTTTGTTATATTTTATCCTGTTTTATAATTCCTACTACCAGACCATTATACCTGTTTCTATTATCACAATACTGTGAGCTTCTCCGGCTATTCTTGTCGGCTCCATTTTCCTTTGCAAAGGTACTGCGGCGAGGGAACGCCAAGTACCGATTCTCCGATTGGCTCCACTAATGCCTTGTGGACTTGACGACAACTTTCCGCAATTTCCGGCAGGCTGAAATTGGGTATTTCATCAACTCCTCTGGCATTTACTTGTCTTATCCCTCTGTAGTCCACAGTCTCTGAATGCACGTAAAATTCAGATCCCGACAAGAAAGCCGATAAAGGCTTCAAAAATGAGGGAAAAGAAAAAATAAAAGTTCAACGATTAAAACAGACAGATTATGCACAGCAAGATTTTTCAAATCACAGAAGAGAGACCTCTAAAAGACAACATTCTGAACGACTGCACCCTTGAACAAGGAGACGGACACTATTATGACTATTGTTCGGAGATTGACGAGGAAGAGCGTAAATTCCACATCGACAATCTGATAAATAACATTCTGCCCAAAGGTATGTTTGAGCTTGTTTCAGATGATACAATCCGTTACAATGGCGGTGCGGACAAATGGAAAGAGGAATTTGTGGCAACCTTGCAAGAAAAGGCGAAAGCCGTTACCACAGAGAACTGCACTCTTTGGATTGGCGAGGTGTACCAACTTGAAAAGTACCTCAAAAATCCGCTTGACACCGGCTATCAATTTTATATGGACGAGCAGTGTATCAACGGAGCTGCCGAAGAATCTTACGAGTTTCTGCGAGTGGTAAGCCAATTAGTGCCTGGAACATTGCTGTATATCAGTGGAGTGATTGACTATCATTTCTAATGCTATGAGAACACGAAGAATGACCAAAGAGCAGGGAGAACGCTGTAATATCAGCCGATTTCCCAACTTCCATAACACAGGCAGTGTCAAAGAAATGAAGCGATTGTATTATGGTAAACAGGCATTGTTGGTAAGGTGCGGAGCATACATCTACAATGTTTCAAGTGAGCCAAGTATTTATTATCAAGCAAAATAACAGACGATATGAAAGGAACAGAACAATTCAAGCAGACCATAAAGGCATATTTGGACGATAGAGCCAAGACGGATGAACTCTTTGCCGTGTCGTATGCCAAAGAGAACAAGAATTTGGACGATTGCATCACATTTGTACTCAACCAAGCAATGGCTATATGCAAAGAGGGCGGTTGTGGAATGACCGACAATGAGGTTTATTCTCTCTGTACCCACTATTATGATGAAGACAATATAGAGGTGGGTAAAGCCGTCAATTGCGGTGTGATAGTCAATCATAGGGTAGAACTTACTCCCGAAGAGCAAGCCGAAGCGAGGGAAAAGGCACTCAAAGCCTATCAAGACGAGGAACTGCGGAAGATACAACAACGTAACAGCAGACCCAAGCCAACCCAGAAAGCAACGAAACAGGAAGTTACCCAACCATCACTATTTGATTTAGGACTATGAGAGCCAAGACGAGATTACAGCACAAGGTAGTAACCGCCAATGAGCGGTTACTGCCACTGACCGAGAAGCAAGAGTTATGGGCATTTCGCCATTGCTTAAATCATTATGCGTTCCGTGCCAAAAGCGGTATGACCACCTGTATGGATTGCGGACACCAATGGAGCGAGACCAGAGAAAAGACCTGCCGTTGCCCTCGCTGCGATACAAAGTTGGAGATACGCAACACCTTACAGCGTAAGTATAAAGACAAATCCTATTACTCCATACTGACAACCCAAGACGGCTTACAGGTGCAGAGGGTGTTCCTTTTGACGGCTCATTATCGCAAGGGCAAGAAAGCCGATTTTTACTCTATGGAGGTAGTCCGTTATTGGATTGATGATAATGGCAAGACAGAAGTAACGGCATTAAGGCGTACACTCGGCTACTATATAGACAGCTTTGTCTTTGACAATCATATAGAACTGCGGAACGACAATAATGTTTACAGGCGGATTGCCGATTGCAAGGTTTATCCTTATTATTCTGCCACAACCAAGTTAAGACGCAACGGACTAAGAGGTTCTTTGTCGGAGATTGAGCCAACGAAGCTGATTGAAGCCTTGTTGCAGGACAGTAGAGCCGAAACGATGTTCAAGGCAGGGAGAAAGGTGGATTTGAACTATTTTCTGCAACACCCTATGTATTTTGATTTGTATTGGAACACTTATAAGATAGTGATGCGTAACAATTATCACATATCCGACATTTCCCTTTGGGTGGATTACATCCGCTTGCTTGAAAGGTGTGGCAAGGATATTCGCAATGCCCATTATGTCTGCCCATTGGATTTGAAAGCCGAGCACGACCGCTATCAAGAGAGGGTAAGGGTTATCCAAGAGCGAGAGAAACGTGAAGCCGAGCAGAAAAAGGCGCAGGAGAATGAGGAGAAGTTCAGAGAGTTGAAAGGCAAATTCTTTGGATTGTCATTCACTGACGGACTGATTGTAGTCAGCGTGTTGGAGAGTGTGGATGATTATTACAAAGAGGGAAATGCTTTACATCATTGTGTGGGACAATGCGAATACTACCTCAAACCCAAGTCTTTGGTTTTCTCTGCACGGATAAATGACAAACGCATTGAGACTGTTGAACTGTCGCTTGAAAATTTCAAAGTCCTGCAATCAAGAGGGCTTTGCAACCAAAACACAGAATACCACGACCGCATCATACAACTTGTACAGAAAAACGCACGGCAAATCCGTAAGCGTATGACAGCATAATCTGTTTTGTTCTTTTCGTCAGCCACTTGTTACGATATACAATGTAGCAGGTGGCTTTTATGTATCCGGCTACGGCTGCTCGCTGATTGCCGTAGCGATGTACTGTTTTAATTCTACCGCAAAGTGGTAGATGTAACCTGTTAAAATATAGCAATGTACGCAATTCTTCCATTTATACAACCACTTGTGCCGTTTATAGCACCACTCAAAGGTCAAATCTGTTTTACCTACTAACAACCCATTATAGTTTTTTGAGTATTCTCCTTTGAGCCGACCACCACGCCGCGCGGATTGTTTTATGGTGCAAAGGTACTGCTGTGGGAGAACACCAAGTATCGCTTCGGCTAACAAATCACCGGACTTAACGACAACTTTCCTCAATTTCCGGCAGGCAGAAATTGGGTATTTCATTAACTCCTTGTTTGTTTACTTGTCTTATCTCCCTTGTAACGCAGTCTTTAACGCACATAAAACATATCCTGGTGGCGAAGTCGGAAGGCTTCCAAGCAGAGGGAAACAAAAACAAGTCTAACAATAAAAATTTACGATTATGCCGAATTGGTGCAGCACTGCGTATGCGATAGAGGGCAACGCAACAGAATTGAAAAAACTCTATGAGTTAATGAAAGATTTAGAAAAACGACAAAAGCCGTCCGTTCAAAATGGTTTTGGAACTACGTGGTTAGGGTGTCTTGTAGAAGCCCTCGGAGAAAGTTGGGAAAAGATATATTGCCGTGGAACGTGGGATAACCTCAAATTCAACGGTGAGGTGCTTACGTTCAATACAGAAACAGCGTGGTCTCCCTGCAATGAAATGTTTGATATGGTATGTGAGAAATATCCCACGCTGCGATATTTCTATCAGTCGGAAGAACCTGGTATGTGTGAGTATTGGACGAATGATGATAAGGGCAAATACTTTCCCGACAGATACTATGTTGATGTATGCACTTCGGAGGAAGAATACTATTCCGAGTATTTTCAAGACTTGGAAAGCGTATATGACTGGCTGGAGGATATTTGCGAAGTACAAGTTAAATCCCGTCAGGATGTCAATGCGATTGTCATGCAATGGAAAGAAAAAAATGAAGACGCATACTGCTCTATTCACGAATATCAAATATCGGCATAATCGGAGAGCATAAAAGACTGGAGTATGGAAAAGAAAGGTTACGGCACAGGCAAACGTGCAAAAAGAGAGATTGGGAAACCCCTGATGGTTATCAATATCAAACAGAAAATCATAGATATTCTTCAAATAGCCAACAGACGTTTTATGTACAATCCTAAAATCGGAATCCTGATTTTAGGAGACGAGATGTACGGAAAGAACATTTGCAGTTCTCATTCGCAAGAGTTCTATGTGTCGAAAGCGGACGGACATTTCGATGATTATTTGCGTGGGTGGATAGGTGTATCAAAAAGCTATCCACGTGGAGTTATTCATTTTGCCCCTGCTGTCAGCAAGGAGCAATTCGACAGAGGATTTGACTCCTTGCAGATGTTCAGCAAACTTGATGGCGTAAACGGAGATACTATCATTCGGGGCTTTTGCGGTTTGCCGGAACAGAGGATGAGTGATTTACTGCCTTCATCTTTTTAGCTCTTATCAATGAGTGTCGTGCTTACGTGGTTTCACAAAAGCACGATACCCGTTTTTATGAGTTGCCTAAACTGCGTTGGCAGCTTCCTTTTGTATCTCAACCTTTATATTTTGCCCAAGCCATCTTCCTTTTATAGGTATAACTGCCGTGGCTCATCTTCCGTCCACACCGCTCTTGGTTTTATCAGATGCAAAGGTCTGCTGTCGTGCTTGATTCTCCGGCTTGAAGTGCATTCCCTGCAAATTCTTCCTTTCCGTGAAAGAGTAATTGGCCGGGAAAGCCGTCGCATGAAGCTGTGCCGACAGCCGTTTACCGCATCCATAAAATTCCAAGGCGGTTCAGACGGGAAAGAACCGACCAGAGGGAAAAGAAAAAATGTTCAACATCAAAATTCATTAGAAATGGAGTACAACAATCAATTATCGGAGAACGACAAACGCTTTGCGGACGAGTTCTCAAACTATGTAAACGGAAAAATGGCTTCACCCCGAAAGGTGGGCAAGGCATTGGCGGATGACCACCGCTATTTGGTAAACGAAAAAGCCAAGCTGATGTTCTACTTTATGGAGCAGTTGGCGGAGAACTGGCACAAGGGAAGATATGACCAGCGTAACGAATGGGCGTGCCGTCTGGCAGCGGAAGCCATAGACCATTTGTCAGAGAACGACCTCTATTATTTGCCCGAAGAGTATTACGAAAACCATAAACAATAACGATTATGAAAGCACTTCAAATCGCCATCCCAAGATGGAACATAACAGAGTTGAACGGTTACGAGCCGATAACCACCTTTTGGCAGGACTTCTCCATTGCCGATAAATTCGGAGACAAAGCCATAGCCGACACATACAGCCGAGCCAAGTCCGAATGGAAAGACAACTACAAGTATTGGACGGAACTCTGCCTTGTACTCAATCACAAGATATGGCAGTGGCACGAGAGAGACAACCAAAGAGCCATTCTCTATGACAAGCTATGGAGAGAAGCGGACGAAATGACCTCCGAATGGTCGGACGAGAAGCAGGAGTATTATTTTCAAGTAACGGATTAAGCCACGTGTGGGGAAATGTAAAAAGTTTCCCCACTTCAAAACCCTCACAAGATGACTACCGAAGAACAGATACAGAGAATAACCGACATTGCCCAAGAAAAAGGCTGGAGCGTGAACGTTGAAGACAAAAACGAGACAAGAGTATTGTTTGAGTTTCAACGCTATACCAAGTACGGACAGGATTTTCTCTTCAATGCCGATATGCAGGGCGAGGATATTGATTCCCTCATAGCCAGTGTAAAAGAGTATTACGAGGGTTTTGACCCCGATTATGAAGCCTATTTGTGGATAGGCGATGACGGACACGGCAAGAATGGCGCACCTTATCACATCAAGGATATTGTAGCGGATATGGAAGATGCCGAAGAACAAATATATGAATTGCTACAAGCATTTGAAATGGAATTTCTTTAATACACATAATTATGACTTTATCGGACAAATCATATTACAGAAGACTTTGCAGGAATATCCTTGCAGACCGCTTTAATTGGCGGAAATACTGCACACCGAGCCTTTATTTTGGCAGGGAAATATGTGTAACACCGCTTCATTGTTCCTACGGACAAATCGGCTACACCATCAATTTTCCCTATACCAATGCACCGGAAGTGGAGTATGATTGGGAAATGAACAAACTTACGATTGATGATGAAAATTGGAAATTGGTATGTTAGACGAAATCAGGCAAAACGGCAAAACAGTGTTGTCAGGAGAGGATGGGTTTTCAATACCCATGTTTTTCAACAACTTGTGCGGTAAAAACTTTTCAGGCGAGAAGTACCGGGATTATATCAAATACATAGCCTTCGGAGAAATGGGGTTCAAGCCCGGAGAAATCATGCTTTACCGCAATGGTACATTGGTAAGGATAGGTAAAATAAACATTGAAAAATAGATACAGATATGGAAATGACAACTATTCATCCGGCGGAGAGCTATCTTCGCAACGAAACCAATCCTCCGTCTTTATACGTGCGGATTGCAGGAAAACGCAGACGCTTGTTCATCAACCGAGACAGAGGTGTTATTGGCATTATCGCTCTCGGCAAGCGGACAAAAGGCTATGTGTTTACAGATTGGGCAAGCATCGAGCAAATATACTATCCCTCGCAAGAACAGGACGAGAATACGGACAGGAAACTTATTCTGAAATATCAGAAACTTGCTCGACTTGCCACACATACAAATTCCTGGCTTCGTGAAATCGCCAATGCGGATTTGGATAAAAACCTTTACGAGAACCACATTACAACAGGCACACGCATCGACGGCAAATGTATCGGACTTGCCACCATTGAAAAATACTGTGGAACGACAGCAATGCGTCTCTTCCGTGAGGCACTGAAAAACAAAGAGAAATTTTCCACTTGCCGCTTTGATTTTTGCGGTTATGACGGAACGCTTTGGTGTGAGCCACGAGACAATGGCGATATGGCGGCAGGCTTCAGCAAGGAATATCGGAATTGTGGCAACGGCTACTACTATCTGCTTATCAATGACGATTATGTGATAGGCTATGATATTGACTGACTGTATAGCTACAACAATCCAACCGCAAGGAGAACAAACTCCCTACGGTTGGATTGAAATACGCAAACGTCCCATTATAGTCATCGGTGCATACCACCGCTATATTCCACCTCTTCCTCCTGATACTGTTCCATCTGACTTAATTCCGAATGGACGGATTGCAGGTTGGATTCGAGAGAATTGTCGTGGTCGTAGGGGAACTGATGGTTGGGAACAAGACCGGCATTGACCACCGTACCGATATCAAGCGTGTCGGTCTCCCTGTTATATCCGGCATAGAGAATGTCTCCGCTCGGCATTTCAAAGACAGGTATTCGCTGTTTCGTTATAGCATGGAACTGTTCTGCCACCATATCCTTTGCTACCTCTTTGATGTCATCGCTTGGCAGACGGGTTCCGTATCTGGTAATATGGTCACGGATTTCCTGTTCCGAATATTTCAGCATCACCTCGTATGTGCCACCCACGCTGTTGTTATAGACCACGGCAAAATCCTTGTCTTCAATCAACAGGTCATCACCCTTGTTCTGGAGAGGAGAGGCAAAGGTATATTGCTCATTGATACCGTTCCCGTCATAATACTCTTTGGCAGCTTGGAGCAATCCTTCATAATCACCCTTGTCCCGAAATTCGTCCAGCCGGGAAGTGTCATCGGTTGATTGCAGATAGGCAACGGAAGAATAGAAAATCTTTTCGCCGGATGCAGGTTGTTCAACTTTCACTTCTTGCTTGTTGTTCTGCTCTTCCTTTTTCCCCTTTTCCAATTCTTCCGCAATCTTATCCACGTTTTGCGTAACCAACGAAGTCGCCTTTTTCACATCCAAGAGCGTGGTCTTGATAAATTGCGGAGACTCTTTCAGTTGCTCCAGCCACGATTTTAGATAGGCGCAGCTCTCTTCTTTCAGAGCCTTGCTCATACCATAACGCTGTGCCACCAATGCGCTGCCTAATTCAGCCACTAATTCCTCACGGGCATATTCGTCCGAACCGAAAGCGGTGGGCTTGATGCGGTCAAGCTGCCCCTCGATACCTGTGCTGTGGGTCATTTCATGCCAAAGCGTGCCGTAGTACGATTCCCCGTCCTTGAACTGTGCCTTTTCAGGAACCACAATCTCGTTTTTGGTAATGGAGAAGTAGGCTTTGTCCTGGTGCATCGGCTTGATGGGACAAATCCACCGGTTATCACGGATCATCACATCCATCGGTTCAAAAGACATCTTCTCGCTCTCGTCCAATTTTACGGCATCCCCATTCGCCAGCTTGTTCCAAAGTTCCGGACGGGCTTCCTGAAGATTGGTCTGGGACACGTTAAAGACCCGAAAGACCTGCATCTTCGGATATACGTTGTACATCTTCTTCTCTTCGTCGGAGAGCCTTTTGTAATCGTCATACTTGATTTTCTCCTTGGTCTCCTTATGGATGCAGGTAAATGTGGTAAGCATGACCGGGAACGATTTTTCACCACGGTTGACGGCAACCCTCGGCAGTTCCACACCCTCTTTAGCCTGTTTTTCAGTCGGCTTGTTCAACCGCTGCACACAGTCAAAGGTGCAGAAACGAGGAATCTTATATCCGTTCTTCTCGCAGTGGAGAAGCAACATCAGCGCGTTCATCCCATTGTACTCACGCCCTGACAGGTTCTTCGGCCACCCCAAACTTCCCACGGTAATCCACGGCTTCGACCAGTCCTTGCTGATGGTCTCGATGCGCTCGATCATCATTTCCGCAAAAAGGTCAAGAGCCTTGTCTTCTGCGGAAGGGCCATCGTTGTTATATTTCTTGTAACCGGCCATACCTGTCAGTTATTGGGGTTATACGGAGGCTTGACATACACCGACATCTCGGCAATCTTGCAGGAAAGGTTCAGCTTGTCGTTATAGACGGACAGCTCCATGTCGCCTTTGACCTCGATGCCTGTCTGGGGTTGCAGCCACTCTTCACGTTTGCAGTCAAATCCAAAGAACCGTACCCACAGGTATTCGAAGCCGTCATTGACTTTCTCTGCGGAAAAGCCTGAGAACTGTAAAAAGTCCTTGCCTTTCTTGTCGGTCTTCTCTTCAATGTTTTTTCCCGTCTTTCCACGGAAGTGCATTTCCCCCTTGATGGAATCTTCATTGGAAGCCGAAAGAGTGACCTCCGAAGCTGACAGATTGAAATAGAGGTTGTCCCCACGTTTCTTGAAAGTCAGCGTGCCCGACACATTTACCCGTTGTCCCAAGGCACAATTCTTCAGTTCGTTATCCTCTCCATCTTTGGCGACGGAGATTTCCACGGTCTTGTTGATGCCGCTTTTGGCAGGAACCACACAATTTACGGCAAAAGCCGTGAACACTTTATTATCGCTGTTGGTGCGGACGGTAGTCACACGGCTGATTGTACCGCACACTGTTACATTACACTTTATCATATTGCTTGTAGTTTTATTTTACCAAGACCATTTGACCGGAATATCCTGTTAAATGTGAACCACTTGCCTGTGCAACCGTCTTAGTCGGGCGCACGGATTTTAATCCAGGCTATCCCGATGGCGATGAGGACCTGCACCCCAATGATCACGAGTGTCGCCACCAAGCCGAACAGCTTGTAGCATACGAGGGTGTGCAGTGCTGCCATGGACAACCCGACAAACAACAATCCTATTTCCATCATCACGCGTTTCATTATCTCTTGATTTGTTCCTCCCGGCTCTGTTGTTCCGACATTCCCTGCTCGAAGTTCTGCGAAGCCTGTTGCGACAGCACCAGGGCATTGACCATCCCGGCCACACGCATACGCTTGCTTTCTTCCGAGAGTCCCGGACTGTTCAGCGTGGCAGACAGGCGGCTCAGCTCATTAGCACTCAACTCCCGTGAGAATTGGATGGAGCCGTTGTCTGCCTGCAATACGGCTTTGTTATTCTCTCCAACCACGAGAGCGCAGGTTTTCATGTGTGGCAAAAGTGGGGTCAAATCCACTTTCCGTTCATCGGCCATTTTGGAAACGGCACTTATCTGTTCCTCTTCATCCTTACTGTCAATGACTACTGCCAGCATCATCAGAGAAGAAAAGGCTTTGACCACCATATCCATAATCGGGTCGTTGGTTCCCGATAAGCCGACACCGCTGTCCTCCGAAGAGAGCAGCTTTTTCATCCAGTCTTCAGGGCTTTGAGCCTTGCTTTCTTGTGGAGTGGCCACTGCCTCCGTCTTGTATTTTGCCAGCAGGTCATTCCCGTTATGCAGAGCTTGTAACTTGATATTGCCTTTTTCGGCAATCTCAGCCAGATAAACAGCCGGGTCCATATCCCGCTTCTGCCCATCCGCTGAAACTAATGTCACCCCGAAATGCAGGTGCTCGCCGGTACTCCGTGTCCCGGTATTCCCAGAAACACCGACTTTCTGCCCGGCTTGGACGGTATCGCCCACCTTGACATCGACAGAAGACAGGTGCATATAGGTGTTCTGCACCTTGCTCCCGTCGCTCCTTGGGTATTCGATGGTGATGGACTTCCCTCCGGCGGTATTTGCGTTGTGGTTGACGGCCACCACCTTGCCGTTGTTCTCAGTCGCCAGTACCGCATATCCCTTGCAGCGGATGTCGATACCCTTGTGCATCTGTTGCTTGCCGGCATCCATCGGGTCGGTGCGCATACCGAATGGAGAGGTGACAAACATAAATTCCGCACGCTCCACAGGGAATGAATACGCTTCCTTGTTTGCATCGGC
Organism: Fermentimonas sp.; assembly: GCA_028683355.1. GTDB lineage: Bacteria > Bacteroidota > Bacteroidia > Bacteroidales > Dysgonomonadaceae > Proteiniphilum. The sequence continues at coordinate 52,641 of JAQUIZ010000001.1, read as the reverse complement.
ATTCATTTCTTGTCCGATCTCTAATCCCTGCGTTTTCATTTCCGCCATCACCATCCGGTCGTACTTCTGTAATCCGTTGACCTCGATGATTTTTTGCAGGCTTTTGGCATAATTGCTGCCGCTGGCATATCCTGCCTTGGCAAGCCCTTCCGTCCAGCCCTTATAGTCATCGGGAGCCAAGGCGAAACATTTGTCATACCGCTTGTTCTCTACCAGAAACTTGGAGTGGTGTTCGTAAGAATCACCCACACTGTCATAACTGCAAAACTTTTCGTTGGGCTTGTCATCGGTGTATAATCCGTACTTGCCACCCTCTGCAATCCATCTTGAAGTGGCTTTGATGCCGAAATGGTTGTTCTCGTTCAGAGCCAGACGGCTTTGTCCGTTGCTGCTCTCCAATATGCCTTGCGCCAAGGTCACAGAGGCAGGAATGCCGTACTTGCGCATCTGTTCCATCGCAAAATCGGCGTATTGTTCCGCGTATTGTTGGTTCTTGCTCATATTCCGTTTCGTTTATCGGTGCATACCTCGTGATACCTCTTCCTGTTCCTCGACTTCCTCTTTAGATTTCCTCTTTCCGGCCGACTTTTGCCTCCACCTCTTCTTCCTGTTTCTCGGAAGAGGTCTGCTCCTGTGATTGGCTCTTGTTCAGCAGATCCGCAAAGAGTGTTGCAGCCAAATGCTGCTTGAAGCTGTTCCGGTCTTCGGCAAGCCACATCCGTTGCCATTGTTGTGGCGTGACACTTCGGGGCTGTGGCTTCTGATTGTCTATGGTGGGAGCGCAGAGTATCGCACCGTTCTTGGTCTTGAACACGGCCACACGCTGGATGCGGTTCAGGTCGATGCGCTCGTCCGATGTGTGGAACAGATCCACCTTCATTTCGGGTTTGCTCTCCGCCAAGGCATAGTATTTCTTCGCCAGTTCGCCACGTACCTTGTCGATGTTATCCAACGACTGCTTGAGGGTGGTGAAGAAACGGTTCAGGTCATCCTTGTCGGGATAGATGCTGTAACCGGACTTGCCTTCGGGTTTTAGATACAATGCCCAACGGTTTTTGTCGTCCTGCACCATCTGGATTTGCTCAAAGCCAAGATCATAGGCTTGCTTTACCGCAGGATGGGCGTCGATGGTGGAGAGCGTTTCCAAAGTCCAGCTCTTCAATCTTGCCACCTCAATCTGCTTCTCGGCAAAATAGCGGTCGTCGGGACGATACCCCAATGCTCCGTCTGGATTGTAGAAGCGGACATGCTCAATGCCGCTTTTCTGCAGGGCAGACTGTATGCGCTGTTTGTTCATGCCCTTTATCTCGTTGTTCACCTCCAAGGATGCGCCGGCAGGCAAGATGACATCGGCACTCTTTCCCTGTCGGTCTATGACCAACACGATGGTCTTGTTATCCTTGTCGGGGTGTTTCTTGATCTCGTCAGCCACGAAGAAATGCTTGGGCATCTGCTCCTGCATCTGCTCGGTCTGCCGGTGGTTACGATAGGTGGCATATTCGATTTTCTCGCCTCGTTCCGCCTTGCGTATGACCTTCAAGGCATTGTTCACATCGCTCTCTATGGCATCAATTAGACAGGGATTCTCTTTGAGTTCCCGGCTCCAGTAGTCCACCATCTCGATATTCTCATCCGACAGGCGTGCAGGCAGTCCCATTACCAGCATCTTGATACCCGAAGCGATTTCGTAGATAAGATGTTCCTGCTTGACGGCATCCTCGGTGGGTGGCACTCCGTTTTTCATCACCATGCCTTCACGGGCAAGGCGTTGCTGGTGTCCGGTAGCCGCTATGATCTGCCGCAAGGTCTCTTGTGCATAGTCGGTATAATGTTCAAAATTCTTTTGACGGGGAATGTAAACCGCATCCTTTTGACTGTCGTAATGTGCCACGCCGCTTCCGTCCGTGCGGACGGGCACCATGTTTTTGGAAATGGCTTGCACAAAGGCATTGAAGCGGGGGCGCAATTCACGCAGCTCCTTTTCGCCGAATCCCTGCTCCACGCTGTTGCCGTGTTTCTGCACAAGGGTCTCATATACATTCTTGTCAACAAGGGGCAGCAGGGTCTGGTCTATGGTGAACAGTGTGCGAATCTCTCTGTTGTGTATGCCCTTATACCGGTTCCTCTCTTCAGGAGGCAGTTGTTGGTAGTCGTTTCTTGAAATGATGTCGTTGGGATTGTTCCGGTTTACATACTTGTTCCAGTTGTAGAACAGGAAGGGCACACCTTTCTCGTGTTCCCGGACAGACTCTCCCCGTGCCTTGGCTTCGCTGTATAAGGTGAAGAGGTTGGTCTTGCTTCCGGTCTTGTCCGAATGCAATGCCATGAACAGGGCGTTGAACGGACTGACCGCAACTCCTTTCGGATAAAACTTCGGATATCCCTTGCCCGTGGCGTTGAGCCAATGGCCACCGACACTGACTGCACCGTTCAATGCTTCGGAAAGCAATTCGACCTGCTTGTCCGCAGCGTTTTTCTCAAACTGTGATTTCTCTTTCATATATGTTTGTCTTTTATTGTATTCCTCTGGTTCTTATAATGGTCTCCCGTTCTCCATTCTCAAAGTTGCGCTCCATCATCTCCCTGGTCTGGTTGCTCTTGGCGAGAATGGCGTTTGCAAGGGTGTTGAGAGGCAAGGCTCCTGCTTGGTAGGCGGCTGTTACCTTTTCGGGTAGCTGGATGGTACAGGGTACACGGTCTATTGTCGCTATCAGGTTGTTGCCTTTCAATATCGGATTGGAGATGCGCGGATTGAGCGGTTCATCCGGATAGCTTCGGTATAGTACAGGTCTGTTTTCCGATACAGGCTTGCTGTTACCCTCATTCCGTTTCCAGTCAATGGCTTCATGTCCTGCCTTGTTCAACAGGTTGGCACCGCCCAATCCAATCATCAGCATTTTTAGGACGGGGTTCTTGACAAACAAGCCGGCTAAGACGCTTGCCATAGGTACGATGTTGTCTCCTATATCCAAAGATTTCGTCCTGCCTGTAAACATTCCTACCAGGATGTCGGGCAGCATGGAGAACACATAGCCTAAGTTTCTGCCTATATCACCCATGCCGTTCAATCCCAAGGAGGAGAACAGTCCGTTCCAGCCGTTTTCGTTGGTGCGGGTGTCGGATTGTACCGTTTGTTGTCCTTGTTGTCCTTTTTCTTCTTGTGTAACCACTTCCGAATACGATTGTCCCGACATTTCACTTTCCTCTATTTGTTGAGTAACAGCTTGCTCGGTAGTGTTTTGAACTTCCTGTTTTGCTATTTCGGTAGATGCAGATTCTTCACTTCCCTTATTTTGCTTCTGTTCTAAACTATTTAGATAGGCTTCCCGGTATTCCGGCATGATCACCAAAGGCACATTCTTATACCGTTCCTCGTTTTTCTTTTCGTCAGCCAAACTCCACATGGGCTTGCTTGTTATCGTATGCTCACTCATCCATTTCGTAAAATCAAAAGTTTCGATGGGAATCTTCTTGGCCAGTCGCTCGTTGGTAGCGATGATGTACGGATTCTTGTCCTTCTGTATGTTTTTGGCTTGTTTGCGGAAATCCGCAAAGACGTTGGCTTCGCTTCCAAACACGCCTTTACTGATACAATCCTCCACCGATTGCCCGTTTCCTTTATTGTCTTGGGAAGGTGCCAATGCGGAAAAAGCCAGATCCACTCCGACAAACTTTGCGAAGCTCGTCCAACTGCCCACACCACCTAAAGAGAGGGCGTCAATCCCTGCACCGATGACACGGCTTGTCCCTTTTTCTAATTTGGAAGGCTTGTAGGCCGCTTCGCCACGTTGCTCGATCTCGGCGGCAAGCGGTGATTGGCCCAGTGTCGCTGACAAGCCTAACAGCGTATTCTGTGCGGCTTTGCGGATGATGTAGTCTGCCGATGACTTGGGCATACGTTCCTTGACCAACCTGTCTATCATCAGTTGTTCCATACGGTAATCCGTGTAGGCGTAGGCAAGGTCGCATCCTAATTGTCCGGATAATGTGTCATAACGATCCCTGCCGATTTCTCCGATTACAGCGGAACGCCATTCGCCGGCCATCATCGCTAGGTCGGTCTGCATATCCTTGTTGCCGGAAATTTTGTCCTTGACCATCGCCAAATAGTCTTCCGTAGTCTTGGAGTTCCATTCTCCTGTTATTTTCAGTGTCTGGTACGGATCGATCATCGGATTATTGGCGGCTGCCATCGAACTGAGAATACCGGCTGCACTGGTAGAGTATTCCGCCATTTCCTCCACCTGCTTGCGGTTGAGATAGCTTTGCGTGTCACGCATGACAGGGGCAAGGTGGCAATTGAAGTAGTCACCGAATATCCTTTCTATCTCTGCAAAACGCTCTGTATGTCTGATTTCGCCCATATTCTAATAATTCAATTGGTTCAAAAGCTGTTCTTTGGTCTGCTCTATGGCGTTATGGTATATCTCCATCTGTTTGGGAAAGAACTCCTCTAACCATTCATCCTTTTCTATCCTGTCCTGAATGAAACGGATGGCATTGTTCCGGTCTATCTCTACTGAAAGTTCGCCTTCCTCCCGATTGTTGAACCAGGCCTTTGTCCACCATCGGACTCCGGCACGGTCGGGATAGACGGACACGACTCTCGGAATGTCAAAACTCTGCACATCGATCTCCAATTCTTCCAAAGGGTCAATGATTCCACTGCTCGCTATGGCCTCGGATTGAAGTTTTTTTTTACTTCCTCGCCCATGGTGGAGAGATAGACATTGTGCCTGAGGGCAAGGTAATTCAGGAAATCCGCTATCAGGAGATTCTGTACCTTGCTTGCCAACGGCAGGGCACGGCTGCCGATACCAAGAGGATTTGCCATGCTCGGCATCGTCTCAAAGAAATAATTTTTGGTGGCACCCACTGCAAACACGTTCCGCAGCGATTGCTCGGTGTATTCGGGTACGGTGTACGCTCCACGGAACAGGTCTTCCATATAGACCGGCAGGAAACGGATCATCAGTTCCTCGATTTCTTCCTTGTCACGGTCGTATCTTGTCTTCATCTCACCGTCAAATTGGATAAATTCGTGGGTGGCTTCGTGCCCGGCTTTGCGAAATGCCTGGATATTGCCGTAGAGCATGGTCAGGAACTCTATCGGATTCAGTTCTTCTCCGTCAAACGCAACCTTCATGTGAAGGTCGCTTCCACTGATGGCTACCGTCTGACCGGCCTTTACCTTTTGCCCGAAACGGATGAATATATTGGCAAGATGCGCATAGGTCACTTCGTATTTACCGTAGCGTATGACAATATACACGCCACATTTCTTGTCCGTACCGATGCTCGATACGACACCGCTGGCCACTGCCGCCAAAGGGCGGTGACCGGCATTAAAGTCTATGCCGTGATTAAAGGAAGTTTCTCCGGTTATGGCATCTTTCTGTTCACCGTACTCCTTTGACAAGGTTACTTCTTTATTTTTGTCTTCCTCGAAGGGCATACAGTAGCCGCTTTGGGAATGTAAAATCATTTCTTCCGTATATTTCATTGTTGTTGCAATATTGTTTTCGTGGATGTTATCTTCTCATTCCTCCGTTATGGGTCTGTTCTTCCTGTTGTGAGGGTGTCTGTCGGGGTGCGTTGGCGACTGTGGTTTCTTGCAGCAGGTTGGCGTGATTGCCGATGGTCATCATCATCAGGAAGGCACCGGCAATCTTGCCGAGCCATCCGAAACGGCCGAATACCAAAAACGCTCCGGCAATCAGTCCGGCAATGCTCATTCCCGATACCTTGCCGTTTGCAAGGTTGCTGAAGAAGTTGCCCAACATATTGCCGCCGTTCCCATTGGAAACATTACCCAAGAAGGTGGATGCTCCGTTGAGAGTGGATGAGATGTTGCTTGTCGCCTGGTTTACATTGGCCATGGTCTGCTCTGCCTTGTCGGTAAGCTGGCTTACTTTGTCCCCGGCTGACTTGGCTGTACCGCTGATGGCATTGGTGGCTTCCTCGCCTATGACAGCATCGCTCACGATACGCACCACGCTCTTGTCCGTGGTCAGTTTCTCCCAACCGACATAACCGACAGCACCTCCGACAGTGGCTGTCTTCAACGCACTTCCTGCTCCACGCAGTGTTTGTGAGGGGTGCAGCACAGCGTTGCCTACACTTTTCCCGGTAGCGACAGTTGCCTTGCCACCGTATGATATGGCTTTACCGCCGGTTTTTAATAATGAACTCCAAAATCCCATATTCTTATGTTTTATTCGTTATTCTAATAAGCTCCGGCTTTGCCGCTCCGTTTCCACCGTCTTATGGCAGATCGGGCGATTTCCATCTTATTGGCTTTCGGGCGTGCCTCTTCGCTGATTTCTGCCCATATATCGCCCATGGAGGTGTACTTGACCGCAATCGACAGCCGTTGCAGTTTCTTGTTCATCAGTTGCAGCTTGGGGCGGATGCCGAACACGATTTCCATCCGTTCTTTCTCCGTCATCTTGTTGTCCGACAGGCAAACCGTCCGTATATCGTTGATTATCTCTATGGAATTGTATGTCAATTCTCTGTATATTTTATTCCGGTTTGTGGACAACGCAACCGCCAAGGCGTTTGTCGGAGAGTTTTTGAGTTGCCCGGTGAACTCGCCCATATTCTCTGTCAAATGCGTTATCTCGTGGTAGAAGCCGTATATCTGGGCGGCATAGCTGACAACCGAACGGAACGAATCCAGATAGTCGTTGAACTCCCTTTGCAAGTCGGTGACGGCTTTCACCTCTTCCTTTGTCCAGATGTGGCCGGTGGTTTGGAGTAGCATGACTTTTTCCTGGTTCTTCAAGGTTTTCTTTGCCTTTTCGGTGTATATCAGAACCATTCCGGTAAGGGTAGGGTCTAACTGTGCGTGGACTTTTATGCCCATACACATCAGGAGGATTGTTATGAAGATTGTCCGTCTCATTGCATTCTCTCTGTTTTTATCTGATTGTAGCCGCCCTGCGCCATCTTCGCATCGCTATCTGTGCGATTTCTCCGTTGTTCCGATCCAGCATCCCTGCGGTGGCATTGTTCCATACATCGGTCATCGTGTAGGTGCGGATGCTCAGGTAGAGCAGATTGAGCTTTTTCTGAAATGAGGAGATCTGGTCGTTCAATGCCCATAAGGTCTGGCTCCGTTCCGCTCCAGTGAGCATATTCTCCTTGCCGCCCTTGGCCACGGCATCACGGAGCAGGGAGAATACGGTTACAAGTTCGGTCGCTGTCTCTATGTAGAGATTGTTCATGCTAATGGAAGCCACAATGCCTTGCGGATTGTCACTTACGGCATTTTTCAACTTGCCCAGTGTGATGAAAATCCTCACACCGTCATTGTACAGATGGGTGCAGGCTTTGATGGAAGAGGCGAATCCGCTTGCCGTTTTAAGGTAGCTGTTGTATTTCTTTTCCCACTGGCGCATCTGCTCGAACTCTGCGGCAATGGTGTTCTGCAAAAGGGCGGTTTTCTTCTGTCCGTCCATCTGGTCTCTGACCTTGGCGAGAATCAGTTCGTTGCCTTCTGCTAATGCCACATATTCCAACGGGTTGGTCGTGACAATCTGCGCCTTCACCGTGACAGACAAGATGATGCCGAATAGGAGCATCGCTATTTTAATGATTGGTGATTTCATAAATGCCTTTTCTTTTTTTGTTAAACTCAACACGTTCCCTGATAAGTTCCACGATGGCTGTCTGTTTGGGCAAGCCAATCAGAGCCAGCTTGGGTGTGGTCCTGTCCATAGAGAGTACCGTTACCGTTTTCAGTCCGAAAATCTGTTGTAACAGGGTCTGGTGTTCGTGAAAATCTACTACACGGTACAGTTCGATATAACCTGTGCTGCGTTGGAACACGCCATGCGCTGCCGTCAGTTGTTCGCTCCCGATATGGTAGCGTATCCGTTTCAGATAGATGAGCCGGTAGGCCAAGTAGAGGGAAAGAAGCATGGCAAAGAGGGTGGCGATAGAGCCAAGGGGCGCGTCATCCATACCGCCATAGACCAAGCCTGTTATAGCCACAAACAACAAAGGCAGCTCATCAATGAAGAACTGCGTGGTTTTCGGACGAAGCGAAATGTCTCTGTATAGCTGTCTGTTCTGCATGGTTCTTATCTGTGGATGGTGGATTGTTCGTTTATTTCTTCTTCGTCGGCTGTACTTCCTTTTGTAGCGAGTGGCGCACTCAAAGGAATAACCGCATCTTTGATGCTGTCAAGGTATTCCTCGCTCGTCTTGCCAAGCAGGGCATCGTTCCAGTCCTTGTAACAGGGCATCAAGGGGATTTCTCTGATCTGTTCCGGATTGACGTGCATGGATTTCACTATGCTCCTGAATTTATTTACAAACTCGCGCCCGGCACTGTCGTTATCGAAACACAGGTAGTGGTTCACATTCGGGGTGGCGGAGAGCATTCCCCTGATCTGCATATCGGTGGGCGTGCCGCCGGTGGAGACAAACACGCTTTTCTTGGAAAGTTCGGGATTGTCCCGGAAGGTGTCACGGTGCAGTTGGTGGAATGCCATTGCATCGTAGCCACTTTCAAACCAGGCGACACCTCCGGCTTGATGTAAAGGTTCTCCGCTGAAATTGGCTATCCACAAGCCTTCGCTGCTGTTGCTCCCTTCGGCCTTTCCTTTATAGCTGCCGCTGCCGTCCATCTTGGGGCGTCCACGCTCTTCCAAACCGACAACCTTGTCAGACTCTTTGGGCAATACCAACGGGAAAGCGAGGTTGGCGTATGACAGACCGTCTGTCCTGTGTTTGGTGGCTAAGAAAAAATGGTCGGCAAAAGCACGTTGCGTGAAGATGTCAATGCCACGGCTCTTGAAGTAGGGATAGAAACGCTTGTGGGTCTCCCGGTCGTTTACGTCAAAACGGTGTATGTCGTAATCATGGAGACTGAACGGACGGCTGTGCTGCTTGGGCTGGATGATACGGATTGGCCTGTCTTCGATAGGGTGGTTCAACAGTCGGTTACAGACAAGGTTGACTAACCTGTCGGGAGACACGCCGTTTCTGTGTTCTGCAAACTTTTCGGGGAACGACTTGATAAAGGAGATGATGTTGTAGAGCTTTTGCTGTGGGGGCTGGAAGCAACATTTGCCACCTCCGGTCACGATAAACTTGTCTCCACGGATGCGTGTGCCATTGCTGTCCGTGCGGATATAGGACGGATAACGCAGGCCGTCACGCTTGTTCAGGTGATAGCCTGCATCCACCAGTACGTCCTGTATGTCCAACCGTTGCAGGAAGTCATCGTATGTCAGTTCTCCGTTTGCCATCTGTGTGTCCTTTTTAGTTAAAATCCTCTGCGTATCTCCGCTATTTCTTGGTTCATCTGTGCCTCGAAGTTCCGCGCGGCTACATCCCTCGGTGAATCCACTCCGGGTTTGAAATAGGGACGGGGCGCATGACAGAAATGCTCGCCGTATAATTCCGGGCAAGAGTGGTGGTGAATGCTGTGGGCAAGGTCGGAAGCCACGACTGTTCCTGCGGCAAGGGCTGCGAATATCTTTGCACCCAAGTTGCTCCGTATCTCCGGGCGTGTCTTCATATCGACCTCGTTGAACACTTTCGAGAAGAGCTTCATGCGGTGGTAGTCATCCACTGCCAGGAACTTGTCGTACTGCTTTTGGCTGATTTCGTGGGTGATGGCTTCTCCATTGATAATGGCGGTCATCCTGTATTCGCCTTCCGCTTCTGCCGGCTGTACGGCAATCGCTTCCACTTCCACCTCCCGTCCGTGTTCTCCTTCCCGGTACCATCCCTTGCTTTCATGGAGATACGGCAAGTCTCGTCCGTCAATCAAAGCTCCTTCCTGTGGTTCTCTGATAATGGATTCATCTTCTTGCAATACGGTCTGTTCTGCAGAGTGCGGCGCAAGGCTGTTATCGGATTCCAATGGCAGGAGCAAGTCCTGTTCCTGCTGTTGGCGTGCTGCCAAATCTTGCTCTACTTCGGGATGCAAGGTGATACCGATGCGCTCGGTATGATTCAGGGAATCCATCGTGATCTTATCGGCGAAGTCTTCCTGAATAACCGTGTTCAACAGCTCCAATCGTCGCTCTATCGGGTACTCTTCGATGGAATTGGAGGTCAGTGCGGATAATTCCGCATCTGTGATGTCATAGACCATATCGGCATGGACTTGTTCCGATTGTATGGTCAGGGTCTTTTCTTCTTTGTCTACGAGTATGCCGTGGGAAGAGAGGCATTCCTGCCACTTCTCATTAGAGAAATAGACAGGGGAGGTAATCAGCTCCTTGTAGGGCTTTGCAGGTTCTTCGCTTCTGGGCTTGCCTACCATCGGGGTGATGACGGCTTGCAGCTCCTGCAACACGTCTTGGCGGACGGGTTGTGCCGGCTGCTGTTGTGGATGGCCTTTGTAATAGAATCCGTAACCGCCCGACTGGAGTTCTCCGGGTTTCATGCGTCCGTCGGGACGTTCTGCCACCATGGGCGTTCCTGCATAGAAAAGCCGGCCGCCCACTCTGCGGAGGTGGTAGCCTTCCTGCTGTCGGGGTGTCCATCCCAAGAATGGAGGCGGCATCCCATATCTGCCGACCCTGCCGTATTCCCTGATGCCGATACGGTAACCGTGCAGTCCCATAGCCACCCTGCCGTTGGCATTACGAGCATGGACAAAGTTGCGTGGCAGCTCAAAGTCATTCTTTACTATCTCCGTAAAGGTGTTGTATGCCTTTTTGTTGGCATGGTTCGTACCCCAGTCGGTAAGAGCTGAAAACTGCTGCTTGCTGATGGGGTATCGCAAGAGCGGAGAGTCGTGCCCTTGTACTACCAACTGGTAGCCTTCTCCGGCAGGCACGATGTGGGCTTGCATACCGTTGCGCATCAACAGGTCACGCATTTCAGGTTGTAAGTCCGCTATCCTTGGATTTGTATGGGTTCGTATGGCCATAATTTCTATGCTTCACCGCTCTCCATGGCGGCTTCTAATTGTTCGCTTTTGTAATGGACGAACTGCTCGGCAGAGGCATCGTTGATTTCCAATGCGTGTTCCGTGCAGTATTCCGCCAGTTCATCCTGCCATTCGGCAGAAAAGTGGTTGACATAATCCAGCCAGCTGTATTCTCCGCTCTCCATCTTCTCGATGAGAACGTCTTCGGGATAAAATGCGTTTTGTGCCATAATCATAAGGATTGAAGATTATTTGTGAAGTCCTGCACCCATATTGCGCTGGGCACTCTTTTTCTGTTCGTTCCAGAGTTCTTCTGTGTACTGTTCTTCGGGTACATAGTCAAGATTTCCGTCATCGTCCATGACCCAACAGCCGTAACAGCCGAATGTGTATTTGTCCCATTCTCTTTTGGTGTGCTCGCTCCATTTCTGGCTGTCGCCCTGGCAGAAGCGGATGCCGTTCTTCTCGTTCAGGTCAATGCCGACCGTAACCGGTTCGTCTTCCATCACAAAGGTCAAAGGTTCCCCTTGCTGCATCACCTTGATTTCGGCATTGCTGAGTTTCAGTTCCTCTGCCAATACCTGAAGGTTGCGGGCGATGACCTGTGTGGGAACGGACATGACCTGGTTGGTCTCGGTGTCGATCTGCACGAATACCTTGGTCTTGCGTCCGTCCGCCGTTACGGAGTCTGCAAGGATGGTCTTGCCGGATTGGAGCTGCTTTTTCTGCTCCTCGTTGTATTTCTCCAAAGGCGATTTCTTCAATACCGGGAAGAATATCACATCGGCTTCTCCGTTTTCCTTGCGCACGAAAGCGAAACGGCTTCGCTCGGTAACGGTGTTTCCGTTCTCGTCATTTACCTTGATGGGCAGTACGGGAGAGTGTCTGCCGTGACTGATTGCCTCCAAGGTCTGCATGGGCAGGTCTTCAATCATTTCTTGGGTAAGTCCGAACTGCGACAGGGTGTCGTATGGCAGTTCCTCAAATTCAAATCGTACTTGTTTCATATTTTGATATGATATTTTAATTATACTTTGGTAAAGGTATGTACTATTATTCATACTTCAATTTTTATTGCTGCAAATAGTCTGATTATTTGTGTTTATTTATGTTTTAAGTATGATTGTGGTATAATAATCATACTCTGAACTTGTTTAATGTTATATTTTGAGTGTAAATCAGGGCATCTTTTGGCGTGGACGGAAAACTGTTCCTACATTTGCATCTATGAGTAAAACACGAATCCTTATATCCCTTCTTTTGCTATTGTCCGGAAACCATGCAAAAGCGCAGTTCAACACGGTTTCCTGTCCGGGCAATAGCTATAAAGTCGTTGTGGAAAATCCATCCCGGACGACAAACGAAACAGAGGCGACACCCGAAAGCATCACCTCTGAAAACGAAAAGTCCGTACCCGACAAGGTTGCTTTGTCAAGTACGGATACCAAAAAGAAAGAGCAGGTAGCACACTATCTTAGCGTATGCTATCCGCTCTCATCTGTCAAAATCAATTCGCCATACGGCTATCGGAAAGACCCTTTTACAGGGAAGAGGAAGTTTCACAACGGCATTGACCTCCATGCCCGGAGTGCCAAGGTGTTTGCCATGATGCAGGGGAGAGTGCTGAAGGTAGGAGAGGACAAAGTATCAGGAAAATATGTCACGTTACAACACGGCAGCTTCATCGTCAGCTATTGCCACCTGTCTCAAATTTTCGTGTCACAGGGGCAGGCAGTTCTGCCGGGTGATGTTGTCGGGATTACAGGCAATACGGGGCGTAGCACCGGGGAACACCTGCATATTACCTGTAAGTTCAATGGAAATAGCATAGACCCAATGCTCTTTTTAAAACTGATAGAAGATACCCAACAAAGTTGTGTGGCTGCTTTGACTGTATTGTAACGCAAACTATATTGTTTAAAAGCAATAGACCTCTTTATACCATTGTATCCATTTTGGCAAATCATAATCGTGCGTAGTTACAGCATTCAAAACATCATAGTTGGTGAAAGAACTGAATATTCTATCTCCACAGGTTAATGCTTTGTATCGATTGATTGACTTGTCTAACATGGTGTTTCTTGCATGATGGCATACCGAGAAAGTTACTGTATGATACTCTCCTGTTTCCTGCAACGCAAATGCAAGCATCTGATTACGCCATAGCTGGTTAAGTCCGTTTTTGAATGGACAGCCTTCAATCTCAATTAAACCTTGGAATCTTTCCATATTTTTCTTTAGAATATTCCAGTATTCATATCCTATCTTGTGATAATGGCATTTCTGAGGCTCTTTGGCTATACTCATGAAATCACATTGAGAACAATTATGCTTGTTTCTATTTGCTTTGCTTTTGTATGCACCGCACATTGTAAACTCTTTCTCGCTCAGTTTATGTTCTATAAGCCATAGACATAATTTGTCTTCCTTGTTATAATACGCAATTGCGACATCCGCATCCGTTCCGGCCTGGCTGGAATGGTCATTCAATACACCTGTGCCTTGTTTAATGTCTTGTCCCCAATATTCAAAACAGAATCCACTGAACAACTTGTCTCTTGCTATCTTACTGAAGTCCGCAGGACATCCTGGAATCATAGGTAATATGCTGTCTGCATCTTCAGAAAGGAGTAAAGGCATGAAAAGATTGATACAAGCAGTCTGTGAACTTACGGCGTGATAGGCAAACTTATGTGGTTTATAAGCAAATTTACCTTGTTGCATTTCATTCAGCAATGGTATTATCGGTTTGTACAGCATTTCTGGGATAGGGTTCTCATCTGGGAATATAGCATCGTATTCATGTCCCCTGTATAAACCTCTTTGCGTAGTGATGTATTTTCGCTTCCAGTCTATGATGTGAACATAAATGGCTTCTTGTTCCGATGTTAAATTACTCGGAAGATAGTATACTACTCCATCGATTGTCTTTTCCATTTGCGAACTATTCTATAAATTCTATATTCATACAAGTACGACCGTCAAGTCCAAGTAAACCACTTGATACTAATTCTTTTGCCAGTTCTTTTGCATCTTCAGTACTTACGGCAGTTAGAGAAAGAGTTTCACATTCACCAAGTTCAGTAATTATCTTTGCATGATAGTGATGTATAGTATAGATATCCTTGTTATCTAAGGCTGTTTCAATCATCTTTGAACTCCAATTTATTTTAGAGGCAGGTGCTTTACGGATGTTTTTCAGCATTTTTACTTTTACTGGAGCATCCGTTCCATCAGGATTCACTTTTCTAAATCGTTTGCATCCACACGAGCAACACCATATTGGAGGACGACGAGGTATATTGTCTCCACCCATAATGGCTTCTTTTCTGTATTGAAGTGCAAACTCAATTTCAGTCATATCTCCAGTACCATAAATTATATCAACGACTCTTTCACCGCAATCTGGACATTTTGTCGGCTTGCGTGTTACGTCGATAATTCTTGGTCTTCTATCATCTGGCATACTCATACTTATTTGTCTAATTTGTTAATATTTATCTATTTCATGTATTCAAAAGAATTATTCTTTAAAATACTTAGCATAAACGATCAGGCATAGTGTTATTGTCCTATATGCCTGAATTGTTGTCCCAAAATTGAATCTTAGAATTTAATGGAATATGAAAATCGTCAGGAACAACTATTCCTGTTGATATTTCCGCTCGTGTAACAGCTACATATAATTTGGCTCGTGCCTCTCTTGATAATTCTGTATTTGTATCTTTTATCCACTTTTCCATAGTTTTTGTTGGATAAACGATGATATTCAGAAAGTCAAGACCTTTAACTTCCCCCATGTTGTATATTCTGCTAATATTTGAGTGTACTTTATCTTTTGCGCTATGGTTCCAGATAAGTGCAATGGGATTGAATCTGTTTATATAATTTTCAGCGTCTTTTTGCCTAACCAGTTTGCAATGTTCAGTTTGGTAATATCGCATATTAGCAGATTCCATTTTGGGAAATTGAGACATTATTACATTTGCAAAATTGCATATAGATGGCGGACATCTGTGAGATTTGACAAGACTTGTTTTATCTATGATTACATATTGTTTTCTTTTTCTATTGATGTTTTCTTGAATGAAAGTTGCAATATCTCCAGAAAATTTTTTATACTTTGAAGTTGCATGTGTCGAATATGTATGTTGACGAGGATCTCCGGCTAGGACACAACAAATCTTAGACTTTACAAGTAATATTTTCAGGATTTCATAATCGTATCCTACAAAATCCTGACATTCATCAAAATATAAAAAATCAAATATGGAATTTAACCTTTCGATCACATCTGTTTCGTTTCTTGTATATAATTCATAGGCTAATTCCGATATTTTATCAGTATATACTTTAGATCCTTCAGTGGTTAGATATTTTTTACTGTAATCTTCCTTTTGATAAGCAACAAAAGTTCTTCCATCTGAGAGTTTTTTAATTCCAGATTTGCCTTCAACAGGAGCTATGCCTATATGAGAATCAATTAGGTGTGGAAAAATCATCGTCTTAAATGGTGTTATCCAATGCTTTAATAGAAACTCAAACCAACCCATTACAACAATTTTATAACCAAATTCATATTGTTCTAATTTACTTCTAATATGGGCTTGATTATTCTGTGTGTATGTGATAATTGCAATTTTTTTGCAAGAATCATTGGTCGCATTAATTGCTGCATCTTTAACCAATTTGGTCGTTTTACCAGCACCAGCGGATGCTATGTAACAAATATTGTTTCTAACCATTAACTAACCAATTTACTGCGTCTTTTATATATTGCGGAACATCATAATCATAAGATTTGGCTTCTAATAATTTTTGAGCCCACTCAGTTTTATGTTTTACCATATAGTCCGATAACTTTTCTTCTGTTTCTTCTGATTCAACTTTTCCTCTAACCAACAATGATAATTTATCAATATTACTGAGATTTGCACGAACAAAAGCAGGCTCTAATGTATGTATTAGAGTGTTTTCCTCAGAAAATAGCCTAACATTTAGTTCTTGGTTAATAGCTCTTTTCTTTTTTAGCTCTTCAAGTGGAGATGAGTCATTGTCAGTGATTATGGCGATTTTTTTATTAAGTGTAGCTCCTAATTGAGCGAAATGTTTAAATACTACTCCTCCAACAGAAATAAGTTCAATGTTCATGGCAAATGGATGACATTGATATTCTTTCATGAAATGATATAATAATACCATTTCATCAGTAGGACCTTCAACTAGTATTGCTTTTTTACACAGAGCAATCCGTAAAGTTGGATAGTTTGGAACTCTGGCGAAGAAATTATAGTCATCTAAATCGAAAATTTTTTGATTGCAAATCTTTCCATTCTCATTCCCTAATACTAGCAAATTACTAAGAGATAACTTATTCGCAACATAACTGCTATGTGTGGTTATAAATATTTGTCCTTTAAAATCGTCTAAACAGTTCAGTAGTTCATACATTTTTGTATGAGATAAGTGAGATTCTGGCTCTTCAACAATCAATAATTTTTCTTTTCGTTCTATCTTGTTTGATGAATCAAGTGATAAGAGGGTATTGACAATACACTGATCTCCTAAACCGATTTGGGAAAAAGGAATATCTTTTAAAACAGGACATAAAATTGTATTCCATGCTGTTTTGGTAGTTAAATCCACAGTCAATTTAAAGTCTGGAGACACGTCCTTTATTTTATCATTTAGCGAAGTGTTGATTTCATTGACTTTGTTGTCGCTTTCGAAATGTTCTCTAAGTGCTCTCAAACATCCTTTGACTTGTACACGTTCTGTATCAGATAGTTTATGCGAAATTAGGCGTGTAGCTAACTGATTGGCTTTATTGTTAAAGGTGTTAGATGATGAGTCTATTATCCAAGGAGTGAAAGGAATTAGCAATTGTTTGACAGTTTCTCCAGAAAACCAATGTCTGTCAATGATATAAAACTCACATGGTATATGCTTGTATTGTTCTTTTTGCTCTTGAAATAATGTTAAATAAGAATTATCACAAGCAATTCTTAATCTGATTCCAGGTGCTAACAGCGATAAACTATTGTTCTTTCCTGAGTATTCTGCAGAGAATGATTCATTGAAGTACAACTCAATAACAATCTCAGGTAAGGTCTTCCTCTCGTCAAAATCTTTCCACGTTGTTGCGTGAAAAAGATACTGGGTGATTTCAAGTTGATTGATACCATACCCTAAAGCTATTGCGATTGCTTCTATAAGAGTGGATTTGCCTACTCCATTATTTCCTACAATGATATTGATTTTATCGTTAAAGGAAATGTCTGCATCCTTTATTCCTTTGAAATTTTTGATAACAACGCGTTCTATCATTTGCTAGAATGTTTTTTATATCAAATGTGTCACATTGATTTTCTTATATTTCTTACCCATACCCAAAGCAAAGGCCATTTGGTCTTTGATAATCAGTTCGCCTTTCTGGAGTCCGGCTATGGCAGTACGCACCTCTTGCAGTTCTTGTCCGCTTACCCCATATAGGTCTTTGATAACCTTGTCGTCAATAGTTTGCTGCTTCATGATGAGCGGATATTGGGCATTAGCATAAAAATCAAAGCCTTTGCTCTTGAAACTGCTCATATTTTGGGTGGCAAGGATAATGCTTAATCCCTTGTTTCTGCCTACGGCAATCAGATTCCGTAATGGGCGATTGTCAAAATCCAGCATATAGTGCGCTTCGTCAATGATCGAGAAATGGCGGATTTGCACTACATCCTCGTTAGTCGCTTGTTTTTCGAGTTGTTCGTATATATTATTAAGCTTTGAGATAATGAAATAGACAATAGCCTTTGCTATCGGGCCGTCTTTGGGGTAGCCGTCCATTTTTATGATGTAGCAGTCATCGATAAGGCTGGCTTTGTCTTCCTCCTCGAAGATGTTAGCACGCACCAACTGTTTCAATACAGACGAAATGCTGTCGTCCTTTCCGGCATCTGTCATCTTGGCTTGATATTCTTCCAACATCATGTTGAATGTAATGGGCGCGCCTTCTGTTTTCTTATATGCTTCTACAATGGCTTCACTCAATCGGTTATTCATATTTGCACTGGCTGATACTCGGTCAATTGAGCATAGAGCCGAAGCCATTTCGGATGAATAAAGATTTATTTCGTTGATTGGGCGGTCTGTAAAATCCTTGAACGGCGTGAACGGTAGGGGATGCTCAATCGGGTCTAAGATACAGCTGCGATCCACATCGAAATGTGAAAGCCAGTGATTGTTCTGAATGTCGCTGAACTCTCCTTTGTAATCGAAAAGCAGGAAGTTTACCGGATATTGCGATTCAGACGATAATGCTCTGAACTGTTGCATCAGCACTGCAAGCAGATTCGTCTTTCCTGAACCCGTAGCACCTGCAATGATGATTTGCGAATTGGTAATGTCACGGCTGTTGATATCAAGAGTAGCCTCCATTTCCACATCGCCATAGTTGCCTATTATCAAGTTCAGGGCAGGAATATCTTTTACCATTGCAACCTTGTTGTTTACGGCGTATAATATGGAATCCAAATTATTGTCTATCAACAGGTAGTCTCTGCCACGCAGCATTTCGGCTGCAATAATGCGTGAAAGCACGGCATTTTGTGACCAATCTATATTCAGATTGGCATAGCGCAATTTCAGTAATGCAGAATATAAGGTAGATAAATCGTGCATCGTGAAGAAGCTCGGAACGATACGTGCCGATGTGGCAGATAGCTGTATATCCTTGTATTCTTCTTCCTTGCGTTCTGTTGTCAGACTCAAACCGACTATAAAGCAAATGCGCATTACCTTGTTTGCAGTCAGACTTGCACGTTTTTCTCTGTCGGCGGTGCGCGACAAATTTATCTTACTCTCGATAAGTTCCTTTACTTGACTTATTTCGTCAAGAATCCCCTCCATCTGACGGGTATTTGAAAAGTTTATTATACTCATAACTATTTACTGATTAAGGGGTATTCCAAAATAGCCTTCATCTATAGTTGTATTCTGTTCCTCTACATTACGATGCAGAGTATATGTTTTCGAGATGAATGGCTCCAGTTTTATATAGTCGCTATCCGTGCGTATTTCCGATGTAGTACAGAGCAGAATGGTCTGTTCTGCCAATTGTGGAAAGTATTCTTCCATTAAAGCATCACGGCTTTCATTGTCAAGTACACCCATCACGGTATCAATCATAACCGGTGGGTTATAGTCGCCAAGATTGCGTAGCACTTTCAACAATACCTGTATGAATATCTGCTTTGAAGCAGCATTCAGCTGGTTCAACGATATTTCATTGCCTGCACTGTGATAGAGTTTGATATTGAAATTCTCCATGCTGTCTGACAATTCCACACGGCCTACATGTCCTTTATATGATACCAGCAGGCGATTGAGTTGCGACTGCATCTCTGTTTCTATCTGAGTCTTTTTCTTTTTCAGCAGATTGTCTGCCACTTTATCGAAGAACGGACGCAACTTGACTAGTGTATCAAATTTCACATCCGGTTCCTGCTGTATCTGTACATCGAATTGATGAATACGTTTTTCCAAACGCTGAATCTCGTTTTTGAGACTGTCTTCTTGCGTTTTCAACTTCTCCACAGAACGTTTGGCATCTTCATAGTTGACTATAAGTAAACCGTTTCCTCCAGCCTGTGTCTGTTCAAGTGTGCGCTTCTCGGTCCTGAGATTATCCAGGTTGGCAAGCTGTATTTCCATATCCTGCCTTTTGCGGTCAATGGAAACGAATTGGTTGCCATTGCCTTTTTTCGGCAGTTCCCGAAGTGCATCCACCTCGGCAGTGTTCAAGTAGTCGTATGGATCTTTGGCATTGGTTGTGTTCTGCATGGCTACAATATGCGAGACCACGTTTTCTTCATCCACTGCTTGACTGCATAGCGACAGCTCTTTCAAATAGTCTATAATTTTTGACGTTACATCACGAAGTGTCTCAATCGGATAGGCACCAGTGCTCTGTTTTTGGAGTTGTTCCTTTACTCGTAATATATTGTTGATTTCCTGAGAAAGGTTGGAGGCCAATTTGGGAAGGAATACATTGATTTCTATGTTGTTTATAAATATCTTCAAGTTTTCTGCATAAATGGCAGCTTCCTCAGCTATGGCTCGTATTTTACCGTCAACGTCCTGTATACGTTTGCTTAGGTTGGCAGCCTGTTGCGCACCATCTTTAGCTCGCTGGTATTCATCTTCCACCGATGACAGATATTTATACAACCTGTCTTGCTCTGCAAGGCAAGTGTTCAAATCAATTACCAACTGCTCTTTCTGATTGCATAACGAGTTGTATTCTTTGGCTTCTTTTTCTGCTTCCAATCGTTGTTCTGCCCACTCTTGTTGTAATTTCTCTGCTGCACGTTTCAGTTGCAGATACTTTTTGAAGCCAAGCACATTCTCAAAGTTGTCGCGTATGGTCTGCTGAAAAACATTCTTTTTCAGTAACTCGCTCGACTGCATCGCATCAAACAGAAAATACTGGCTCAATTCCTGCGGCAGGTTGGCCTTGATTATCTTGCTGATTTCCTGTTCAGCCCGCACCCTTTCTTTGGGTGCAGTCATTGTGCCATACACATACATATTGCCGTTCATGTTCAGCGATACACTTTCAAGCGGACGACCTTGTGGATTAAGCTGGTATATGCGTTTTAGGATATACTTCTGTTGCTGACCAAGCACTTTGCCAACAAAGGTGATTTGCAGACTGATTTCTGGCTTCACCCGATTGACTGCCCCTTGATTGAGCAATTCCATAAAGTGTTCCTTGTTCTCTATTTTCAATCCATACAATGCACCGCTTATAGCTTCGAACAGGGTGGTTTTACCTCCACCGTTTGAACCACCGATGAGTATAATAGGGCGGTCGTCATCTACCGTTAAATCGAGGTCGAGCGACAGGTAAGTCTTGAAATTGCTAATCTTTATTCTTTGTATGAGCATGGCGTAAATTCATTTATTGACGTATTTTCTGTATGGCGTTGCGGATTATCTCTTCCGTATCGCCATCATTCATTTCGATTACATCCACTTTTTTTGCATGGTAGGCTTTCAAGATGTCCTCACTCAGCCAATCAAAATCTATGTCTTCGGTAGCGCAAATAGCTTCTATCATTGCAAGATCATCCTTGCGGATGCCGTAATGTACAAATTTGGGGTCTATTCCTTTTGCCATAGTACTTATGCGTTTTGTGGGTAAAAACAGTTCCAGTTCAATGTATCGGTGGTATTCTCGATAGGGAGTGGGGAATATAACCAGTTCTCGCCTTGCTGCAGGATGACACCTCCCGATAATGGAGTTTCGTCCGAAGTGTTTTCTTTGATGTATTGCAGCAATGCGTTGTGCTTGTTGTGTGCAAATGCGTCGCTGCCTGCACTTTTGGTATCGAAGAGATAGATATGACCGTTTTTCATACGGATGATAAAATCCACATAAAACAGCGACTTGCCGTTTTCGTTGCCGGTGCTGTATTCTATGGCATAATGCTGTTTGCCGTTGTCTCCATTCTTGTACCACCAATCTATATACTGTCCGTTTTGCTCCAGATAGGCTATGAAGTTCTTTTCCGGACTCGATGCCTGGTTGAGTTGCACAAATGGCAGGAGTGCGTGATTCCGGCTTTCCTCTATATGATTGGTGTCATTGTCGTAAGTACGTTCTTCAGGCACCTCCCAATCGTATTTTTTGAATACTCTCTTGGCTGCAGATGCTTTCTTGGCTCTATCGCGCATACGGGCATATTTCTCCAGTGCCATGTCTATAATGCGGTCAAACTTAGGCTTGTTTAAGTGATATAGCACCACCTTTTTGGCGTCTGTGTCGAAGATACCGAAGAAGTCGGCCAATATTTCAAGCAGATAACTTGCAATTTTGTCAGCGCGACCTTTACTCTCGAATTGATGCCCTTTTGTGGCGATGTATGCCATAAACACGCGGTCAATCTCAGTAGCTTTTCTTGCGTATTTTACGGTATCAACTTCTAATATCTGTTCCTCGTTCTGGAAATGTACGTCTTGCGGTATCTCAATGTTGATGTTCTTGACATCAAGGCGTAAAGAGTTGGTTACCTTTTTCCTATTTTCATTGATTTTTAGGTCATCAGTCTCAGGTAATGGACCGCTTTCGTCATTAGTATTATCCAGCTTGGCTAATTCCTCTAACGAGAACAGTAAATTGCCTTCTGCAAAGTCCCAGAAATGTCGGGCTTCATCATAGAGCACTTTGCGAAAGTCAGGCCCTAAATAGTTACGTTCTATATTGGGACGTTCCGCATAGCAGGCAGGCAACCATACATTTTTCAAATTCTCACGGCGGTAGGCTGTAACAGTGTTGTTCAGGATATAGTCGGCATCGGCTGTAACGATTTGTATCTTGTCTTTAGCTATATCGGTAAACACATAGCCAACATTGAGCATCTCTTTGGGATAATGCTTCTGTTCCGGCATACGCATAATACGACCAACAGTCTGAATAGTAAACTGGTCGCTTTGCAGTTTGCGGAATATAAGTAGCACGGCGGCGCGAGGACAGTCCCAACCCAAGGCTATGGCTTCTTTGAAAAGCAGTACCTCAGTCAGGTTGTCAGGCTTTTCTAAATCGGTCAGATTCTCTTTCTCATTTGCAAGCCATATCGCCAGACGGTGGTTGTCGGTGGTAATACCACACATCACTTCAAGATACTTCTTTACCTGATCGGCTATGGCAGCATCTTCCGTCGTCATATTTTCTTTTGTATCGTTAGGCAGCTGAATGAGTAGCAAAGGGTTGATGTCTGAACCTACTGACTTATATGCTTCTGCTATTTGGTTACGTTTATCCGAAGCCGCTTTGATAAGGTTGGCATTAAGTTCCAGCTCATCGCTGAAATTCAGTTCTATCTCCGGGTTGAGTACCACCTCTTTCTTAATCATTTCGGCGGCTATCACATCCTGACGATACACCGTTACTTTTTCCTTTGGGTTGGCGGTTTTAGGTGTGGCGGAGATGCGGATTTCTACCATAGGATTGATTTTGTCAAGTACGGCAGCCGACTTATCCGCAGTCTTTGACCAGAACATATGTTCTTCGTCGATGATGGCTATGATAGGCAAACCGAATTCTTCTTTCGTCTTGTCTGTAATTTCATAAAGTGACAACGAACAATCACCCTCGCGCACCATCACGTTACTTTCTTTATTAACGCTTTCCCAGTTTACGAAAAGTATTTCACCCGGGCGGATGCCTTCGTTCTGATCAAGTTCATCAAACATTACGGGACGAAGTGTGCGAGTCTCTTCAAAGGTGTCTTTCAACTTTTCGTAACTCTGTATGTGCAATTTGCGAGGAGCGAACCAAATGAATGCCACTTCTTGATAACGGCTGTCGCCCCGATCATGCAGTTCGTCCATCAGACCGGCAAGCATCTGACACGCCATTACGGTTTTACCGGCACCGGTCGTGGCTTCAAACACCAATTTATTGCGCTGTCCGCCCGCATTCAGTAGACGGATAGTCTTGTCAATCAATTCGTTTACCGCTCTTTGTTGATATTCTAAATTCTTCATTGCTTCTCCTCTTTTTTGTTTCCATGGTTTTTGTTCTCAATCTCTTTCATTTCCAATAGAAAGCGGTCGTAGTCAGACAAAAACAGTTTGTCTTGTATGATTCTGTATTTCTCGAATTCCGTCTCTGCATGTAATCGTGCTATTTCGGCACTTACACGTCCTGCATCTTTCAACAGACCGTATTCAAAGAGATTGATAAAGTTGTTCAGACGTTGTTCCCAATCTGCCATAGTCAATGGGATATGGCGCATGGTCATTGTTTCTGCAAAATCAAGATAAGCCGTAACCATGCGTTCCAATTGTCCCATTTCGGTATCTGAAAGATAGTTCTTTGCTATCACCACATCGCTTTTCTTGATTTTGCCATCGGGGGCATCAGCCCATGTAGTCAGTCCCATGTGTTCTTTGGATGCATTTGCCCGTTCCACAATGAGTTCGGCTGCTGTATGACCATGAACGGCAAAGTGCATTTTGTTCTGTACCGTTGCATAGAATCGACGGGTGGCCAATGCTGTCTTATCGTAGTCAACGGCTGTGGCATAAAGGTCTGTTATTTTCTGATAGAACAGACGCTCGCTCATGCGTATCTCGCGGATGCGCTCTAATTGCTCATCGAAATACTTGTCTGTCAGAAAGGTTCCACGTTTCAGTCTTTCCGAGTCCATCACCCAGCCTTTGATGGTGTATTCCTTAGCAATACCATTTACCCATTTCCTGAACTGCACAGCTTTCTCGGAATTCACCTTGAATCCGACGGCAATAATCATTTCCAATGAATAGTGGTTCGTGGTGTATTGTTTGCCGTCAGGAGCAGTTATTCGAAATTTTCGAATAACTGCCGTTTCCTGCAACTCGCTGTCCGAGAATATTTTCTTGATGTGATAGTTGATGGTGTGTACTTCCACACCGTATAGCATCGCCATCAGTTTCTGTGTGAGCCAGATATTTTCGTCTTCATAACGTATCTCTATCTGTTGCTCGTCATTACCGACAGATGCCACATAGTTCAGGTATTCGGCTGCACTGCTGCGTACCGTCACCTGTTCTTTTTTCTTTTTGTGCTTCTCCTGCTCGCTCATTACAAATCCTCCTCTTCATCAAAGTTCAACATTCCATTCGGCATATCCTCCTGAACGGTTGTTTTTGTATCGTCAGAGATAATAAGCTCGTCTTTTTTCTTAGGTAGTATGCGACGGTAGGCATTATAAATAGCTTGTGGCAAAGCACAAAGTTGCACCTTGTCTTGAACTTCTTCAAATTCGCCTTCCCATGGGTCTTCGCTCGGTGAGAATACATACACGAGCATCTTACCCTCGTAGTCAGTCTTTTGGATTAAATCTACCAGCTGTTGCACAGCTTCTTCGCGGTAGATCATCATCATGCGCTTTTTTCCATTGTCGAAGTAGCGGAATACATTTTTATAGGTCTGTTGCTCTCCAAACTTCGGTTGCTCTGTATAGAGGTCTTCCTTAATGCAGAGCATATCGGTAGAGAGATTCATCAGCTGACGCATATTTTTCATGCTTCGGCTTCTGCCCACAAAACTTGTGCGATAGTAGCGCAATGTGTTACCTGTCAGTCCCGGAACTTCTTCCCCTTTCGGATTGGTGTAGCCGTTTATTACACGTTTGTTGCGTTCGTAGGTTACTTCTTCGCAGATGTTATTCTCGTTGTTGGTGACGAGGATGCACTTGCGGCGTCCGCCATCTTCTGCATTCAGTTGCATGGTGGCGTGGAGGGTTGTACCAGAACCTGCGAAAAAGTCGAGAGTAGTTATATTCTTTCTATAAAATAAATTTATCAGATAAATTATTAGTTCTAAATTTTTTGGGTTATTGAATTTTACCGTATGGCTGAATACATTATTGAAAGTATTAGAACCATCATTTGTAGAAAATTCTATAATACTTCGAGAATTTCCAATTGATGTTTTTTCATACCAATACTTAGAATCTCGTAAAACCACATCTGCCTCGTCAACAAATGTTCTTTTTTTAATAGAGTATCCATTTCTATTATTTATAACTACAAGGTTCTCTTTTTCAGCATTTGCCTTTTTCATATCCCAAGTCCACACTCCAAGCTCATTCCTTACACGAGGAGGCCTTATAATAACAGAATAGCCTTCTGCAATTATATCTTGATTATCTTTGTAAACTTGTGTCTCATCAGTATATGATGGGATATTTGTAGAATCATAATCGCGGACAGTTTTAAAATCTAATGTGTTAGGATTTACGTAAAAAGAATAGCCTAAGTTAGGACGTTTTCGTAATGTACCTCCTTCACCTCGCGTAGTTATTGTGTCATTCAGGTAATAAAACTTATCTTGTTCTTTATATGCTTCTTTCTTAACGTAGGAAATATTTTGTAATATAGGAATCTCTTTGGATGTTCTCTTGTCCGTTTTAATTCTATTACGATAGCAAAGAATATACTCATGATTCTTTTGAATGTTCAATGTGTCGTTTTTTGCGTTCAATTTGTTCTGTATTATTGGACCCAAAGCATTTTTCTCTCCTAAAATTTCATCACAAAGCAATTTCAAATTAGCGTATTCGTTGTCGTCAACTTGAATGAATATTATTCCATCCTCAGATAATAATCGCTTAGCTATGCGTAGTCTCTTGTGCATGAATGATAACCACTTGGAATGGCGAAAAGCATCTTCAGAATCCACAAAAGAGTCATTGTAGACGAAATCATTTTTTCCTGTATTATATGGCGGATCGATATAAATCACATCAATCTTTCCTTCATGCGTATAAACGAGGGTGGTAAGAACTTCAAGGTTGTCGCCCTCTATGAGAATATGGTTAGGTGCATCGGCTTCTGTACTGATAATGGCTTTTGAAGTGTCTTCAACCAATACGGGCAACTCATTGCGCAGACGTTCTTCCACATCCTCCGGCTTGTCCTCCCATACCAATCCATATTTCTTTTGCTTACGCAGCAATCCCAACAGCTCAGACTTCTCTTCGTTAGTCAAACCGTCAAGCTGCAATATCTTATTATATAATTCTTTCTTATTCATTATCTGTGAGATAAAAGGTTGGTATTGTTATTTGACAAGTCTGACAATTTGAATGTTTTCGTCCAAAGAGGAGTTCAGCAACTCCTTGACATCAACTTCAAGCACATTGGCAATCTGCAATAATGTTTCCAGTCCTGGTTGTGAAGTGTTGGTACACCATTTTGATACCGTGGCAGGGTCTTTCCCTAATTGTTCAGCCAACCATTTGTTGGTCCGTTTCTTCTCCACAAGAACCACCTTGATTCGATTTATATCTTTAGTATCTTCCATATTGGATTATATTATTCATCTTTACTTGCAAAAGTAATGAATTTATTTCAATCAACCACTATACAAGTAAGACTATTTGCCATAAAAATTGCGAATTACCTCAATATTTATTATCATCTGAATGTCACGACTCAATAAAAAGAGTTACCTTTGTACAACAACTTGAACGATTTGATATTATGAGTATAGAACGACTTACAACACTGTCTTTTTCTATGTATTCCAACAAAGGAGCCTATGCACTTCTGCTTGGTTCAGGAATCTCGCGTTCGGCACATATCCCAACAGGTTGGGATGTAGAAACGAGGTTGATAGAACAATTGGCTGTTTCAAGCAGAGAAGTGATAAAAACTGATGCTCATCAATGGTTTAAAGATAAATATGGGAAGGAGGCATCTTACTCCTTTTTATTGGAAGAATTGGTAAATACACCAACTGAGCGAGTTCAGCTGATGAAACCTTTTTTTGAGCCCACTGAAGATGAAAAAGAATTAGACTGGAAACGACCTACTAAGGCGCATATAGCAATAGCAAAATTAGCTAAAGAGGGTTACATTCGTGTTATTTTGACGACAAACTTTGACAGACTATTAGAACAGGCGTTTGAAGCAGAAGGTGTAGCACCGCAAGTAATCTCGCATGAAGCTGCGATTTCACAAGCGACTCCTCTTGTTCATTGCCAAATACCAACAATCATCAAAATCAATGGAGATTATATAGATTGCCAATTTAGGAATACTTCAGAAGAATTGGATGAGTATCCTCCAATAATGCACAAATATCTTGAAAGGATTTTTGAGGACTATGGACTTATAACATGTGGTTGGTCCGGTGATTGGGACAAGGGTCTTGTCAAAATTATGACAGAACCCTCTGTTTCAAGATATAATTCATTCTACGCATTTGTAGGAAAGACGAGTGAAACATTGAATACTTTATCAATATCAAGACATGGTGAATTACTCCCTATAGAAGGCGCAGATGAAATGTTTACTGAGTTGTACGAACAAGTTGCTGCATTAGATAAAAATCATGTCAGCAGAAAACTAGGGCATGAAATGATGATTGCAAAATGTAAGAAATATCTGTCATCAAATCAGTATGACATAGACTATATTGATTTAGTTGAACGCTTGGGTAATGATGCTTATAACACAATCAATAACTATGCGAAATATGATTTCGGACTAACACGTGATGCGTTTTTAAGATATTTGGATATTCATAAAACTGCAATTATGCCCCTAATGGAAATAGCATTATTAGCAATAAGATGGGGGAAATGGTATCATATAAAGCCTTTTGGTGAATTATTAGTAAAGCTATGTACAAGAACTTTTAAAAATGGAGAAATAACAAGTGAAGGGACACAATATTTACACTCAATTGCTCCTATGTTATTATTTAATGCTATAGGTATTGCTTGTGTAAAATACAATCGCTATAAGGAGCTTGATAGTATCTTGAAATTATCAGTGCCGACTCCAAACTTTATGTCTGTTTCGTATAGATGGAAATTGTTATCTATGTTGGGTAGTACCCACTGGAATTATGAAACATGGAATGAGTTGATTGGAGCGAACTATTATTATCCAATTAGTTTTTTTGTTTTTAATTCCTTGAAACCAATATTTAAAGATTGCTTTATTGTGGATTCAGAGTATGAGAATACTTTTTATATTTGGGAACGAATGAGGTCTTTAGTTTATGGCTACAATAAATGTTATATCCTAAATGAGTTTTCAATTCCATTAGGGCAATTTACTCGGAGTGAAGTGGAATACAAACATAGGGGAATGGGAGAAGAACCTTATACTTTGTTTTGGGAAAGTGCAGATTCCCTCCAAAATGAATGGGCGCCAATAAAGCAGGGTATGTTTGGTGGTCGCTATGAAAATTACAAAGAAATAAAAGATAAAGCTGATTCATTTATTCAAAAATATCGCAAATATTAAACAACATATAAGAGTAATCTATTCTAATAAAAAAGTGAGGATTGGTTGGTCTCAGTCCTCACTATCAGTGTAAATAACAATATATTACGACTACCTCACTTCACTTTATACTTCTGTATCTCCTTAATCATCTCCTTGACATCTTCGCCAACCTGTACAAAGTTTTTATAGAGTATGCGCTCCCGTTCATCCCTTGATTTGAAAGTGTAGAACTTAGGGAGAGGAACATATCCTGCTTCTTCCTTTTTTATCTCTTTCATGTCAAAGTCCGTCTTGCAGTAGAACTTGGAGGTCTTGAACTCCTCGCTTTCCTGAATGTTCATAGAGCCGCCTTTGCCGGTCTTAGTCTTTACAAAGTCACGTGCAGTCTGTCCGCATATCCAGCCGGTCGGCATATCGGAGATTTTGGATGCAGGAACAAGGCTGTCCATGTTCTCATTCAGGTTGATGGAGGTCTTGTCCCGGTCGATGGTTACGCCCTTTTTGAGCTGTACCACCTTGCCGAAGATGTCGGAAGACAGCCATTCCAATGTCTCTTTCGCCCGTGCCGAACCGCTGACCACATTGCCTACGGTAGTTATGATCTTCTGCATACCCACCTTGCCATAATCCGCTTCGAGTTGTGGCAACTCCTGGAATCCCAACGCTACCGATACCTTGTTGCTTCGTGCCGTACCAATCAACCGGTCTATCTTGTGGAAATACAGGGTCGGCAACTCATCCACGATGATGCTTACCGGGATATTCTTGCCCTGACCCGTGTTCACTCGAGTAACCAGACGATTGAG
This sequence comes from Fermentimonas sp., assembly GCA_028683355.1. Classification (GTDB taxonomy): domain Bacteria; phylum Bacteroidota; class Bacteroidia; order Bacteroidales; family Dysgonomonadaceae; genus Proteiniphilum. The sequence goes on along the minus strand of JAQUIZ010000001.1, from coordinate 23,160 downwards.
AATAAGGGCGTTTAGTGCCCCGATGATGCTCTCCATTTCGGGGTCATTGGCAATAAGCAGGTATGAGGGATTCTTGGGGTCAGAGACTTTCAAGTCGAAGTCGTCACCGTCCTTGTGGAATATCCAATAGCTCTCCTTGGTGGCAAGGCGTGAGGTATAGACACGCAGCGTACCAATCATACCTTCCAACTGTTCCATTGCCTTGTTCTTCAAGGCGGTCTGGAACGGACCAAGCAACGGTGCCACCTCGTTGTCGGTCTCCAACACCTCAAAGATGGTCTGATAGCTCTCGTTAAGGAAAGAAAGAATATGAGGCATATCGGAATATTTTCCGAGCCAATAAGCCGGTTCCACTTCCTCGCCAGCGGAATTGAATACACGTCCGGTGGGTATCATCCGCTTGGTCTGTTTGTCCTGTACCTTCTCTGCCATGAGCATATTACCGTCCTTGTCGAAGGGTTCTTTGCCCCAGTTGCAGAAGAAATAGATACAGGCTGCCAGGAAGTTGACAGCGGATGTCTGAAAGAACTGGTCACTTCCGCCGCCTCCTTCTTTCTTGCCTTTTTGTAAAGACTCAAGTAGGGTTTCTGCGGTTTCAGATGCGGCAGCAAGGTTGTTGATGTATTTCAACTGAATAGGATTTACCCGGCGGCTGTATTCCACATCCACGAAGTTGATGATGTTGAATTTGCACCCCTTGGGCAGTTTTCCGAGCTTCTGGTTCTTCTTATAATGGTAGTACAATTTGGTAGCCAATGTCGGAAACTTATAATCGTAAACTACTAAGGCAAAGCCCTTTGCAGAGTGCTGCCGGATAAACGGCTCGATGATGGAAAAAGTCTTACCACTGCCCGGTGTGCCGACCACCCAAGTGCCTCGGAAAGGGTTGTTGATGTTCACCCAACCTTTACGGAACTTGCCTTTGTAATAATATCGCATGGGGATATTGACCGAGTATTTGTTTTCCTGTAACTCCCGGCATTGCTCAAAACTTTCATTCTCAAAGTTGAAGCGGTCTTTGAGCAAACCTTCTTTGAGGAATTTGGAGATATTGTCAAGGGCAATGTGAACCAGTACTACGCCGACCACGGAGGCTATCATATAGAGCCAGATGTTCAGGCGCAAGGAATAAAGCCTTGTTTCCATCGGATAACCGTACAGCCATACGGAAAGCACAACCAGCCCTATACCTGCTATGATAGGATAGAGGACTTGCTTGCGGCCATTGAACTCCAGTTTCTTCTTGTTCCTCGTGCCTATACAGGTGATGCAGATAAGCAGGAACGTGGCAAGTTTGCTGTACGCAAGATTTCCGTCATTGTATATCACCCACCGTTTGATGCGTCCGTGTATGTCGCAGAGGATACCTCCCCAATGGTCAAGCATGGCAGGGTCGATGGCATACTCGAAGAACTCCATCAGGATGGAGACATAGATGACCGAGCGGAATATCTTGTAAAAGCCTTGTAATTCTTTACTTTCTTCCATAGCTATTATTCGCTAATTCCTTTAATAATCTGGTTTTCAATCTCTCAATGTGATGATTGCCCTTGATTTATGAGCCTGTATTTTGGGCGTATCGTGAATCGTTCCGCTGCCCATAGAATAGAGCCATGCTTTGGCGGTCTGTTGTTCATTGACCTCCGTACTTGTCCAGTACCAGCAATCATCGGCTTCAACGGACAGCGTGTCGCCACCGCACATCTTGATAACGGGATTGATTTGCTCCTTGGCATGATAAAGCAAGCGCATCTGTGCCACCGATGGAACATAAGCGGATTGGCCGTATCTCCACATATCAAAAACTTTCTCTGCCAGTGGCGAGGATGTTTCTCTCGCATCCAATAGGGCGAAAGTGTTTTCAAATCCGTCCAGTGCGGCGATGTCAGTGGAGGTGTTTTGCTTAACGCCTATGCTGTCGGCAAAAGCCAATGGCTCCAAATCCCACAGATAGACGGCATAGCCGTTACCCTCGGTGTTTTCATCGTGATTGATATGGAACACCACGGCAATGGGCTGTTTTTCGGACTCCCTGAAGTCCGATACCGACAATACTTTTCCGTCCGTGCATAGGATATGACAGGGCTTCATTGCCGTGTCCGGAAAATCCCGGTGTTCGTCACAAGCCACGAATAAAGCGGTGATGGCCAACATCCCGACCAGTCTGCCTATCTTGTTGTATATCTTCTTTTTCATCTTTCCCTTAGTTTAATGGTAATTTTACACCTAAGACAATACCTGTACGGAACAGGTCTTCGCCTTTTATCATCAAATCGGTCTTGACCTGGCAGAACAACTGCCAGCCACCACGCAATACATAATTGTGTTCATATCCGAGGTGGATGCCTCCCAAGAAACGACGGGTATCACTTCCTGCCGACGCACCGATACGAACATTGCCGTAATGATTGCGCCCACGTACCACACAAGGCTTGTAGGCGACACCGAACCCATAGCTTCGGTAATTCTTCCAGAATGATTCGGGACAGATATGCTTGCAGGAGGCGCATTCAGCCCACTTGATGTAACCGTTAGCGAAAAACTCCCAAGCATGGTGATATTTGCCCTCGTGCTCGTAGGAGAGGGTAAGATCCAATCCATTTTGGTACAGGCAACCTACACCTAAAGAAAGCCGGTCGCTGTTACTCTGTGCCTTGCCGGTGATGACAAATGCAATGATTGCCACCAATGCCAATACAATTCTTCTCATGCTCATTCCTCCTCTAACAATACGGCATTAAACGAATCGGCTGAAAGCACATCCTCGTAGTCTATATTCAGACGTATGTTCCTGCCGCTTATCTGTTTCTCTGTCATTTCAATGGTAAGCACCTTGTCGTTGGGGAAGGTCATCTTCTTCAACACTATGACATTGCGGTAGCCATGACGGAATGATTTCGCCTGTTCAAGAACCAATGCCGGAGTCAATTCTATGATTTGGGCATTTGTCGCTTTGGAAACTTTCTTGTCAGCGAGTTTTACCCGGAGCTCGTCAATGTCAAAACGGATGTTTGTCTTGTTCTCAATGGAGAAGTCAATAAAAAAGTAATCTCCGACCGCATAGATGTTGTTCAGTCTCATATTCATGCGGTGTTCCCTGTTGCTCACATTCCGGTATTTTGCAGGAGAGTTCCATATCCGTCTGGCGTAACGGCTCATGTCCGACACCGACATGCTGACTGCCGGATTGTTGTAGGCATTCCGTTCCCGGAACTCTATCTCCTTGTCCGTTACGGCTTCCTGCATTCTTGTGGTATAAAGCAACGCATACTGGATGCGGTAGCGTTCCGTGACAATGGTGACGATGGCAAGCACTTCTCCGTCTTCATGCCCGGTCTCTTTGGGCTTCAGACGAATGGTGTTGTTTATAGGCTGGTCTCCAACCACCTTGTCCGTGGAAATATCCACGAAACGGATGGGTTCGGAGGCGGTGATGACGGTAGTCACCTGCTCGTTGACGGTCAGCTGCTCCAATTCCTCGTAGGTCTGCTGGGCGAAAGTCGGCAGAATCGAGAACACTGCCGCAATTCCGGTACAGATAGTTTTGATGATTTTCATATCTCTGAATCTTTGAATGGATTATTTACTCTGTATTATTTTTTCTCCTGGCTGTTGATGATATAGACAAACGTGCCGTATTTCAGATTGACCTTGTTCTTCTTGATGTTCTTGCTGATGGCGTTGCTAGTCTTCTGGTAGGCATCCTGAATAGCCTGCATACCCCATTGGGTCAGACTGTTCCCGTTACCACCGGTGTTCATGCTCATATTGCTGTTGAACGCTCCGCTGGCTACATCCTTGGCGGTCTCACGGAAGGAACTGGACGGCACATACAACCCCTCCAGTCCGTCGGTGTCGTAAAGGGAAAGGCTGACCTTGATGATTTCATCGTTCACAAGCACACTGCTGATAGTCCCTTTTACCCTTTGCGAGGAAAAACCGCTCATGATGGCATAGAGGTAGGAACCGCTCTTGACCACCGTCTCGTTTATCTCCACATCATCCAACAGACGAAGCCTTACACGGCTGCCTTCCACGGCTTTGACATTTTCGTCAATGATTGCCTTGATAAGGTTCGGCTCGTGTTCGTTGTGGGCAATGGTGTTGAAATAATCGGAAGGTACCTTGACCTTCTTGACCATTTCACCCGGCTTCTCGGCATCGGATGGCACACTTACGGCACGGCTGTCTTCCTCGATGGTTCCGCTGACGGCAACAGGAGTGTCGGCTTGCTCTTCAAGGCTGTCTTCCATAATCGGGGCAACCTGCTCCTGCGCTTTCAGCCTTGCTTCGGCAAGGGCACGTTCCAACTCTTTGAGGGCTTCCTGTTCTCTCGTTCCGGCTTCGGCTGCTTCTGCGGCCAACGCTTTCTGCTGTTCCAGTTCGCCCAAGAGGGCGACTTCGTCCTGGCTGTACTGCGATTCGTATTTTTCTTTGTCATCATCGGGTTCTTCTCGTTCTATATTGTCAACCGCCGTGTAATCGGCTATCTTGCCCCACGATTTTGCCATATTCTCATATTTGCTTCCGATTCCGTCTCCGCCCTTAATCGTGGCATCGGGCAGGTCGGGGTTCAGGAACTCCGTTGTCTGGAGGCTTTTGTCGGGTATCTCCGCTTTTCCCGTATTGAACAGGTCGAAAATGAAATACGAGGCGGCCAGCAACGGTATGTACAGAATGGCAGGAAGCATATACTTCGGCTGCTTGAAATTGATTTTCTCAAATATATTCTTCATCACTGTTCTGATTGTCGGGGTTCAACTATGGGTGTTACCAAATCCTTGTGCCGTTTTCTGAGCAGGCTGTCCTGTATTTCCGTGGCACTTCTCGTTTCCTGTCCGTGGTGGTAGGCTTTTGCCAAACGGTAGATGTTGAATGTGAAGGTGCCGATGACAAAGCCGAATACCATGACCAAGAACAGGATCTTGTTCCTGTTGGCAAACTCCTGTATCTTTGCCGCCATCTTGTCTATGCGTGTCGCCTTGGCGAACTTGCGTCCTGCATTCACATCGCGCTCATACCGCTCTTTATATTGAGGATCGTTCTTGTCGGGCATTTTCTCGCCGACCAGCATCCTGCGGAATCCTTTGATGTTCATAACTGTATGTTTTAATAAGTTGTTTTCGTTTTCTGTTCGATGTCTTTATTGAGAAGGGTGCGCCAGTTCACGATCAACAGCCCATGCGGATTGTTCTCTGTTCGGGGCACTCGTTTGAGCTGTCCTGCCGTCACTAATTCACGCATCAGGATATTGCTCCTGCGCTCGATACGCTGCCGGCCATAGTAGGTGAACTCCATTTTTCCCTTGTCAAAGGCAATGCTGTCGCAATAGATTGAAAAGACGGCACTCGTTCCTAAGATGTTGGAGTAAAATCCTTTCTCCTTGAGCGTGTTGTACTGTGCCAATCCGGTCTCATCCACTAAATACATCGCCTTGTTCATCGTGTAATGGATGTATTTGTCATCCGGCGGAAGCGTAAAGAAGAAGTGGTGGAACATTTCCACATGGCTCTTGGCTTCCACATCAAGGGTTTCTTCCATGGTGGTGCGGTTGACCAGTATGGGCACGTTGCCGTCCAATACATATACTTTCTGTTGTGCATCTGCCACCATCGTCCTTGCTGTCCATATACTGCCCACGCTGATGATGATGCAGCCGGCAAGGAAGAGCGAACAGATGATGCCGACCAGTTTGATTTTATTTTCCAGATTCTTGATAACCATACCTTACTGTCTTTGTGTTCTTAAACTTTGGGTATATTCACTGTGGAGTATGAGCATAACCTCTTCATTAACCATCCTGACCAGATTTTCAAACTCACAAGCGAAGACTTTGGTGTAGAATCCCAGTATATAGACTTGTACATACACCCACCAAATGCCTCGTTTGCGTTTCTTGACATTCCTGCTGCATTTGGCCAGTTGCAAACGATAGGTCAGGTATGTCGCCAATGGTGCTGCATAACAGTCGTAATAATCAAAACCCTCCTCCAATTCCTCGTGCTTAGGGTCGAGATAGTGGTTTTCTGGTACGTGTAAAATCTCTTCTTGTATACGCTTGTTGGCGAAGGTTACAAACTTCTCGTTCTCTAACCATTTTTCAATTTTCTTTTGTAATTCCATTTCTATTCTGTTTAATTGTTTGTTAATCTTATCTTGCCAATGTGCCGATTGCACCTGTCGCTGTCATCTTGGCCTGCTGTGCCACACCCTCGCCGAAGTTTCGGGTGGAGAAAGCGGTGTCCCCTTCAGGAATCATCCATGCCGCCAAGTCGGGTACGAGGTTCAGGCATTTCAGGGCAACAATGCTTGCCGCCATCAGATAGCCGGCAGAGAAGAAACTGTTTTGCAGATAGGCAGCCATAGTCTGTTCGCTGACTGTGATGGCTGTCAGGTTCTCTACCTGTATGCAAAGCACGATGTCGAAAAGCAATAGCACATAAAACCCGACGAAGTAGAGCATCGCACCATAAAAATGCACTGTCAGATACCTTGTTAGCCACTTTGCCCAGGCTCCTTCCCACTTGGGCAATAGCGAGAACGCCCACTGTATCGGACCGAATATCGTCAGCATTCCGAGCAAGATTTGCTGGCAGTAAATCGTGGCCCACCAACCTATTCTAAATACAATTAAGGCTATGAGCATCACGATTTTATCTATTCCTACCACGATTCCCGATGTGAGAGAGGTGAACCATAGTTTGGCTGCATCTTTCTCCATATTGGTCACTTCGTCCACACCTGTCTGTTCCATAGTGGCTTCTATCAGGTTGGGATCGGAAGTGCCGCTGTGTGCCACGTCTGCCTGTGCTTGCAGACTGGTGTACATCGTGTCTCTCGCAAAAATGAGTTGTTGCACCTCCTGGAATTTATCCTCAATATGTGTGGCTTCTGCCTGATACAGGTCGTGCGTATAAGAACCGATGCAGTTCGGGATATAGGACAGAAAGTCCAACACACACCAGTTGCTGCCACTGTTTACCATGCCTGTGTCTGCCGGTGGGTACCACCAACAGAGAATGATGGAAATCGCCAACGGCTTGAACAACTTCATAATATCCAACGGCTCGTTCTTGACCATCATCTTATACGCCATGCCTGCCGCCATAATAATGGCGAACAGGGCTGCGAGTGCCATACACATCTGCAGTATCCACCAAAACGGCCCCTGTGAACCTGTAAACGTGGCATCCGTCAGAAATTCGTTGGTCTGAAAAATCACGTCATCTATCTCTTCTTCAAGCAGATTGATGCCGAAGTCTGAAAGTATATCTCCGCTTGCCATCAGTGGTTGGTTTTATGATTAATAATGTCCTTGATAAATGCTACGCCTTTCGGAGTCCATTTCAAGTGATAGACATAGTAACAGCCCAATCTGCCTGTGGTATAGACGGCAATGCCATCCTTTTGCAGGTCTTCACGTAGATGCCACATACCGTTCTGCCGTACAATAACACCTTCTGCCAGTAATACTTTCTTGATTTTTGCATAGTAGCTGCCGACATACTTGTGTAGTTGCGTAAATGGTATCAGTTGCAGCTCTGCCGACTTTGTGTTCACATCCACGATAGGGGTACTGCCGATAATACTGATGATACCGGGCAACTTTGCCATGTTTTCTGACAGTCTCTTGTTCCGCTGTTTGGCAGCGTTCAACTTAAATCTGAGTTGGGTCAAATTTTCCATACCTTATTATATTTATCTGTTCACACTCTCATTACCGTCTCCGTCACCGCCTTGCGACCCTCGTACAGCCGACCGGGATTCATTCCAGCGGCTCATGGCATTGCTGATGATACTTCTCTTGTCTATCGAGCGGTTGTTGCTTGCCGAAAGGAGATTTTTAGTGGCATTGCGGTTGCTCAACTGGACGAGGTATTTGACCAGCACATCATTCTGTTTGGAGACATCGGCATAGATTTGCAGATATTGTCGTTTCCGCTCTGCATTGGGCATATAGGCATCCTTTGTCGCTTTGATGGCGCATTGATATACCTGGTAGTAGTCGCTCCAACGTTCTTTATCTTTTGGTGAGCCGCCTGTCAGCAATATGCGGTCTATGTTCTTCTGAAACCGCCGCATCTGGGATTCTACCTTGTCCTTTTCCGCAAGCCAGGCAAGATCCACCTGTCGGTCTGCCACATTCAAGGCTTCAATCTTGGCCCGGCTGGTCAGTGCGGAGTCAATGGCTTCAGCCTCGTCCACCTGTTGATAGGATGCCACACCTGCCGTCGTGCGGAATGCGAGCTTGTTCTTTACTGCTGCCGTTTTCTTGTATTTGTTGTGCAGCAACGTGTAATAAAGTTCAGGTTTGAGCGCACCGGCTCCGGTTTCTCCCACTGTAATCTGATTCATCTTGGGCGAATCGTGGTTGTAAGTGACATATTGGGCTTTCGCTCCGATTGTCACAGCCATCATCATTGCTGTTGTCAATATCCATTTCATATATTTCTCTGTTTTTTCGTTGTCAATAATCCAGTTTTCCTGATTGCCTCCACCTGCCGAAAGCATCGTCTATAAGTTCCCGTTTGCTTTTCGTGCGATAGACTTTCTCTTTCCAATAGCCGATACGGACTTGTATGTACCGCCATGTCTCGAAGTAGGCTCTGTTCAGATGCCTTTCGATAGTGTCTAAAGAATAGTTGATGCTGTTCAACACCATCAGCAAGTCCGAAGTGGAACAGGCTGCCGCTCCTGTGGCGTACAATACCAAATCGCTCACGGACTTGTAGAGGTATTCGCCTTCCTGGGCTATCATCCGTATGGCTCTGGCATTGATGGAGAGTATCAGCGTATCTGCCAGCTCGATGTGCTTCCGTTTGATGACTTTTTCGTTGAAATCTTCAAGCATCGCCTTGTAGTCCGAGATTCTGTCACTGACTCCCTGATAGGTGGAATGGACATTCAACGCCGTGCGTAGCGACTGGTACATCACGTCAATCACATCGAAGGCTCTGGTGTATTTATCCAAATCCACGTTCAACTCCTTGTAGCCGACAGTCTCCTTACGGCTGTATTCGTGCAGGAGTTTGTTGCTGTGTTCCAATGTGAAGCGGGCCAGCAACAGGCTGCGCTGTTGCTTATGGTCGTTGATGTAGGCTTCCACCGTACCTATGTCAAAACTCCACTGTGCCTTTGCGGACAAAGGGACAAGCAACATGAGTATCAGTCCGAATATGTATGTCTTGCCTGTGTTCATCGCTTGCCCTCCTTTATCTTTTTGTTTCTTGCGTTCTCCATCCATCGGTCGTGGCATTCTTCCACAAGGGACAGCCTGCGCCCCTCTTCGTCATTGATTGGGGGAAGCACATCCTTCAGCACGTCGATGATACTGCGTTTGTAGTGCATCATCTTCTCCAAGGATACCAGGTCGGCATAAATCTTCGTAAGCCGGGAGTCCACTTCACGGGCAATCTCAAGACGGTCGCTTGACCAAAGCAGATGGTACATGTCGTTGGTCTTCGTGTCTTCCTGCGGGGCTGTCCGGGCATATTCCGTGGTTATCTTGCATTTCGGATATTCTTTTGCGATTTCCGCTATGCGGTCATTGACCAGTTTCGTCTTTTCCTTGTCGCTCATATCGGGGTCAAGTGTAATCACTTCCACCACATGGGTATCGGAATACTCCGTTGTCAAGTCCCAGGAGATTTGCAGGATAGCTCTGTGTATCTTGATGCCCAGAAAATATTTCGGTTTGCGTGCGATTTTCAGTGTTGCCCTGAACGTGATGATACCGTTGATATTGGGTATCGTCCCTTTTCTGATAAAGGTGTAGCCGTTCCACGATCCGTTGTCCTGCCAGGTGATGTTGTAAGCCGTCTTGCAGTCCTGCATGATTGCCGGTATGCGGTAGTAGTCATCGGTCGCCACATCGTTCTCGCTCTTGGCTTCTTCCTTAGCCTGTGCGATTTCTGCCTGTTTCTGCTGCCAGGTGGCAAGCTCCGGCTTCAGCCTCTCTATTTCCGCCTTGTTCTCATTGTATTTCTGACGGAGAGGGATGGCATCTTCTACGCTGGCATTGGCTATCTGCTTGATCAGCGATTCATTCTCCTTTTCCAATGCGGATATTTGGGACTGGAGTGCGTAAACCTTGTTGTCCGCTTCCCACTGCATGGCATCCAGTTCCGACAAGTCAAGTTCTTCGCTCTCGGCTGTGGTCTTCATCGCGCACTCTTTGGAATGGGCGTTAAGTGTCTTACCGCATTTACGGCACTTGTACTGGGTCGTTCCCTGCCCAAGTGTCGCACCGTCCGAACAGGTCACACTGATTGTTACCGTCTCACAGCCTTTCAGCTTCTCTTCGTTGGTTGCCTGATAATAGTTCCGGCTGTCGGACGCGATATAATAGACATACCCGTCTTCGTTCTCGTTGAACTCTGACAAAAGTACATTTAGTTGTGCCTTGAAAGTATTCAAGTCCATGGAGTAGGAGTCAAACAGATCTTCGTAAACGACTTCCTCGTTGTCCCAACTTTTCGTGACGTGGATTTCGTAGGCGTATGCTTTCTTGGTCTGCTTGCCACCGCGACTGATGATATAGCAGGACTGGTAGTAATTGATGGCGTAATTGAATCCGTCATTGGCATTGTTAAGCTGTTGCACCCTGTTTCTTGACCATCCGGCGTAGCGTTCCGAATTGGAAAGAGCCTGTTCCTTTTGCGATGCGTTGGGATAGAAGTTCGGATCGCTTGTCTTGAAGCGGGTCCATTCACCACCTTCAAGGATGCTCTTGTCATCTGTCGGGGGATAATAGTCGCAGAGAGAGACACTGCCACGGTCACGCCTCGCGATGTACCATCGCTGGGTGTAGTAATTCCCAGCTGTTTCGTCCAGATAATCGGTAATCCACGAAGTGAGGTTGTAGTCGCTGAACTTGAACAATCCTGCCACATTTTCTTCACCACCCACGATGCCCAGTATGGTCTGTCCGGCATTGTTCTCCAGTTGCTCGAAAAGTCCGTTGTAATGCTCGTAGATGTCAATGACCTTGCTGACTTTCCCGTTCATCAGTTCGTGAAACGAGTTCTGTTGCAGCAAGGCGTTCCCGATATTGGTGATTCCCGAAGTGGCAAGACCGGCTCCCATCCGATAAAGTTTGTCCAAATCGGCTTTCAGGTTTTCCTTGGTGAAGTTGCCCGGCACTTTGGATATGTCATCAAAGAGCCGTTGCCAGTCCACGTTACCTATTTCGGAGAGTTTTAAGATGGAGGCGATTTCCTCATTGATTTCTAGAAAGGCGATATCGGAGAAAGACAGTGTGCTGTTGGTGACAACGCTCTCGAACTGCATACAGAGGGATTTGGTGTCATCACACACTTTCATCAGATAACTGCACCAATGGAGTGCGGTCTGCGGAGAACGGAGCATTAACTTGGCGACAATCCATGTCTTCGGGATAATCTTGCGCGCCACCAAGTGATAAATCCTGCGGTAGTAGTAATTTTCGGTAGCACTGCTCCAGATGCCCAAATCAGTGAGTGCCTTCCTCTCCAGGAACTTGCTGGCAAATATTCCGGCAGTGGCTACTTCCGAAGCCTTGTAGTGTTTCAGTATATTCTGCACCTGCTCGTCATAATACGCTTCTGCAACGGTTCCAGTACCGTAGGCGGCAACCATAGCGGCCACGGTTTTCGCATCGAAGTTCACGCTGTAATACTGGGCATGAACTTGTTGGGCGAAAATCGTGGCTATTGTCATTATTATGAGAGCGAATCGTTTCATTGTTGTTTTGTCTTTGGTTGATGAAGATTCAATACTTTCCCGGCAGCGTTCACCTTTTGGGCAAACGGCAGGGACTTGCTTATTCCGGAAGCATCCCAGTCAGCGCAATAACGCTCGATGGCTTCCTTGTGGCTGCATTGCAGTTCAGCCTTGTAGAGCTTCAAGGCTTCTTTCTCGGCCCGTTCCGTAGTATAGGTCATGTAACACTCATGCGGTTCCTCCACACCATACACACCGCTGGTAGTGCCACGGCGGATAAAGACCTCACGAAAGAATGAACGCCCCTCTTTATTCTCCAATCGGTTGATGGTGAATATTTTTTTGCAGTCCACATCGGTCAGTCCGAGTATCGCCTTGATGGTGTCGAAGCGTTCACGGAACTTGCTTTGGTCAAGCAACATTACCACATCTGAGTTGTTGATGATAGCCTCCTTGACAATCTCAGACCCGATGATGTCCTGAATCTCCTGTGTGACCACGCCCACTGAAGCCCAGAACTTTCGGGCGGTCTTATACATGAATTTGATGTATTCTGCCATAAGAGGGCTGGCTATGGCTTTCCATGCCTCCTCAATGACCAGGACTTTGCGGTTCTTCTTGATACGCATCTTTTGTAGGAACACGTCCATGATGATGAGTGTCACCAAGGGGAACAGGAGCGGGTCATCTTTTATGGAATCGATTTCGAAGACGATGAAGGTCTCGTCAAACAGCGAACTGTCCATATTCTCGTTCAGGGTCTTTTCGTGATTGCCGCCCCGGTAGAAGTCTTTCATCATATACCGGTAGGTAGAGAAGTCTATCCCCAAAATGCTGTTCTCGTTGCAGATGTCGGGAATGCGTTGTACGGAGAACTCATAGAATGTGTTGAATGACAATGTTTCCACTTTCAGTTCCTTTCTTCTTCGCTCTATCTCGTCGATAACCTTTTCTATCCGTGCGTTCAGTTCCGCTTCGTTTTCGGAACGGTTGCCGCCTTTGTTGCGCTCGTCAATCAGGAGACTTTTGCGCAAATCCTCCCTTTGGGGCGGTGTAAAGCCGTTGAACTTGTTGAAGTAGGTGTCGTAATACTCTGTGATGACCTGTTCTATCAGTCTGTCTTCTGTCTTGGTGACAGTCCCTTGGCTTCCTTTCCAGATCAGCAGGACAAGGTTTTTCAGGAATCCGGTCTTCTCCACGTTCAGCTCCTGTCGGTTGATGCGGAACGGATTCATGGTAATGGGGCGTTCCTCCGTGTAAGAGATGTATTTGCCTCCCACGTATTCACACAATCCCTCGTATGAGTTACCGGTATCTACCATGACCACATCAGTCCCTTGCTCGTGAAGCTGGCGCACCACGCTGTTCATGTGGAAACTCTTGCCGCTTCCAGAGGGTCCCAAACAGAAAAAATTGCTGTTGTCGGTCAGTTTTTCCGCACCCTCTTTTCCAGTGATGTCGATAGCCACAGGTACACCTTGCCTGTCCGTATAATAGATTTTCAAAGGTGTCTTCTCGCTATGCAGGATGCGCTCCTTGTACATCAGACAGGTGGCCGCATCTCCTAAAGTGAGGAAACGGTCATACTCCGGATTCATGCCGTAACAGTTGCCGGGAAAAGAATTGACGAACAGTTCCAACTGGTTATAGGCTCTCTTGGATATGTGGATTCCCATCCTCGAAAAACTGTTCTCCAGATGGTTCGTGCATTTGTGGATGTCGGTCTTTGCGGATATGGCTACCACAAGGTTGTAGTGGGTATATACCAATTGCTTGCTCTCTCGTGCCACCACTTCCTGCACACGCTTGATGTCCTCGACTGCCATCTGGTTGCCGGGATTGGGCATACTCGCATGGCGGTTTTTCTTTTTGTCAAGCAAGGCCAGCTCTCTCTTTTGGTTGGGAATGAATGTCATCTGGTTATACACCACGGCTTCGGCGTTGGGTATGGATGATACCGCAGATACCAAATCCATTGGCATACTGCTGTTGTTGACTTCCACATTCATGTAAGGACGGATGACGGAAGGCAGGCTTACGCTATCCACATCCACAAGGCTATATACCTTGCAACGCTTGTCGCCCATGGAGATACATTCGTCATCCACTTTGAAATTGGTCATGGAGACTACCTTGTCTCTGAAATTCATGGCGAAGTAGCGGTCTGCATAGTCACTGACTTCCTGTTTGCCCAGAAACTTTATCTGAACACCTGCATCACGCAACTGGTCATGCACCTTGCGTATCTTCACGAGGAAATCACGCCATTTCTTGCTGTCGTATGAAAACAGGCTGCTCTTCTTGGATTCCTGAGTGATGGTCAGATAACATTCGCTGTCGGTGTAGGGTCTGCCGTTGAAGTAACGGAAATAGGATGAAGAGAGAAATTCACGTTCCTCACCGTTCATTCCCTCAAAGCTCTTTTTTACAAAAATGTCCTGCTTGTGTAGGGCGTATCCTTCTCCCAATGTCTGTGCTATGGCGGTAAAGAGTTGGGTGAACTCGTAATAGGCATCGATGTTGGCACAATACTTCTGCACCGGATTCTCCACTTTCAGCACAGCGGAGTATTCGCCTGTCTTGGTATATATCACACCGATACCGTCCGCATCTTCCACGGAGAAATAGATGTCCTGGAATATCCGTTTCCGTTTGCCTCCCGTGCCGAAGGCATAGACCGAAATGGCCATGCCTGCGCAAATGGCAATAAAAATCAGGAAGATGTATGTAATCATTCGGTTATTTACAATTAAGGGCAGGCTGACCTAATCAAAGGACAAGCCTACCCACGTTCAACATTCAATATATCCATTCATGGTCAAATGGTTTTCTGTTACATTTTCTTTGAGTAGACATAGATGAACACCCCACGTTCCTGCCGTTTACTGTGCAGCCCCTTGCGCTGCTTGAACAGAATCAGTCCCACACCGCTTGTCACGGTGACGGACAGGACAATCAAGGCGAGAACGAATCCTGCCACACAGTAGGCTATGATGAAGCTGACAATGGCGATGCCTATCGTGGCTGCCGCCCAATAGATGTAGCGACCCTGAATACCCATAAATTCAAGGGGACGTTGCAGTCCCTTGAACAATGGATAATCCGGATAGTGTTCCTCTTTCCCGTTCATGATACCTGTGGTTTAGGAGAGTCCGAAGAACAGAGGAAGTGCCTGGGCTGCAGCGATAAGGAAGATGCAGGCTCCGACCACCATCATGATCTTCTTCTTGACATCCTGCTCCTCGTTGTTCATCGCGATGTAAACCGAGATTGCACCCACTACGGCAACCACACCGGCAATGGCGTAGCACAGTTTTACTACAATGGGAACATACTTGGCGATTTCCTCGCTCACTTGGGTCAATGCCGCTGTACCGGCCGAATAGTCTCCTGCGGTGGTCTGTGCCATCATTGCGGTTACACCACACACCATCATCAGGCAGGTCATCTGCGCTTTCTTGGAGGTCGCAATCTTCTTTGCGAATCGTTTTACTTTTTCAAACATGCTTGTTTCGTTTTAATTGGACTTTAATTATTGTTTTACACTCGTGATTTTCTAAATTCGGTAACCGAAGAATGCCGGGAATACGATGGATGCCCCGATAATGAAGAGGCAGGCTCCTACCAGCGTGAGGATATGCTTGGTGATTCCGTCTTCGCCCGTGTTCATCTTGATGTATATCTGGAATGCGGCTATGACCGCAAAACCTCCTGCAACCGCATAAATGATATACTGGACGTACATCATCATCGTTACGACAAAGTCGTGCATCGAAGCCAATGCGTCTGCGCCCCAGGAGTAATTCACGCTGCCGCTCTTTGCGAAGACCGCACAAGGCAGCAGCATGAAGATTGGAGTTATTGCTTTTTTGATGTTCCATCCTGTCATAGTTCGTCTATTGCCGGTTTTATGGTTACACCTCCGTTGGATGGGGAGTTGCCAAGACCTTTTCCCATCATCAATTTGTATAGCTCTGCGGAATTGTAAGGGTTGGAGAAAGTGGCATGGGTCTCTTCCATTTTTTCCTCAATCCTGTGGTTGATTGCTTCAACCACATCCTGCTTGTGCTTTTCGCTCTCCGGTTCTTTATCGTCCGACACAGACTGCGTTTCATCAACGTAGCGTGTCTCATACTCGTTGTCCCCGACATTGAACCCCTTGTCGTTCTCCACCACGCTGACACTTTCTTCAGCATCAAATTCGCTCACGTCGAACTCTTCTTCTTCGGATTTCTTCTTTTCTCCGTTTCCGTGAAGGTCTTTGGTTATCATTACCGCATAATATACGATGTATGCTACGGTCAGCACAAGGACGAAAATGAAGTATGCTTTCATATTTTTATAGTCTGAAATTAGAATATGATTAAAATATGACTGTAAAGGAAATATAATATTTTCATACTCTGAAAAATATCTGAGAAAACAGGCAGAATCTTAAACATTTTTGGTCAAAAATCTAAAATCATACTCAAATATCATACTTTGAATGGATTTTCAGACGTTTTACGAGTGCATATAAACACGAAAAGCCCTCCTTGTTAGGGAGAGCCTTCTATGGGTTGTGATATGCTATCAGAGGGAAGACAAAGACTAACGCCTTTTTCCCCTCAGATAGTCATTCAGGTCTTTGTAGTTGTAGTAGTTTTTGGAGTGGTCGATTACCTTTATCCCGTAAAGTCCGGCAATGGTCTCGACGGTCTTTTGCCCGGCGAGGTCGTTATCCAGATAACAATGGATGAAAATATATTGCTCCAGCTCCACAAGACACTTTTTCAAGTTGCTTACGGAGTTCATTACAAGAAAATCGGTCGGGATGTCAATACATACGTGGTAATCTCCCTTTTTATGCAACATTAGATAAGAGAGGAAATCCACAAACCCCTCAAAAACGCAGACGTGTCTTTGGATGACATCCCTATTGTACCTGATGACGGATATGTCCTTGCCTTTGATACATCCTTTATAATAAGGATTGCGGACTTCGTAACCGCCCTTGATGTTCTCAAAGGCTATGGCAAAATAGTGCCGTTTGCGCAGTTCATAGTGTATCTCCTTACAATAGATTCTGCCGATTTCTTCACTTATGCCTCTTGAACGCAGATAAGAGAGCAGGGCGTAGTGGTTCAAATCCACCACTTCCACATTCTCCATCTCATCTTCGACAGGGCAGGGTCGGACGGTTCGGCTCTGCAACTGTTGTCCCGGCACACCAATGGCATTCTCGCTGATACGCAGCAGTACCGTACTTACATTGTTTGTTTTATAGAGGTATTTCCCAAGTTCTATGATGTCCCCACCGGCAGAAAGTCCAAAGTCGTACCATTCGTTGAGATTGTCATTGACTTTGAAAGACGGGGTGCGTTCCTCCCTTAGCGGCGAGAGATACCAATACTGATAACCCCTGACATTGACAGGGTGGTGGCCGGTTATCCGCAGATATTCCACAAGCCGTATCTGTTTTGCTTCGTTGATATTCATTTTAGTATGGTTTACTTATATATACCCACAAACTAAACCATACCGGTTAGAGGTGGAATGAAGGGTTATAGGAATAGGTACGGCCGTTTTTTGTAATGGCATGATGTTCCAACAGAAATTTACACAAGTTTACCAGTGTGTTTCTTCCTCGTGAATACCCAATGCTTTCATATCCTTTTTTTAGGGCATCAAGCAGAGACTGATAGCCATATTCTGCACTTTCTGCGAAGGTTGATTCCAGGGCAGTTCGGTGTTGCTGCTCGGTCATATCCGTATAGGAAGTCAGTCTGTCCATTTTGTTCTTTTTGAATTGATGCTCTTTTACCAAGTGAGGGAGAGAGTCTTCTCCGATTTCAAATGCGAAAGGTGTAAATTCCCTGTCCCTTATGTGCATGGCTCTTACTTCGCTGATTTTTCCATTTTCATTGTTTTTTGATATTTGCAGGATAGTCTCGGCCTTATTGTTCAGTTCTGTTCCTATATGACCTCTGGTATTGTCATCGCCTTTGTTTAAATGTAAGACGGTGTGGATATGCAGCTCGTAATAGCTTGACCATCTCATCAGTTCATTGATTATGTCAAGGGATTCACTGGGACTGTTTATGTCATGGATCAGATCACGGATGCCGTCAATGATTACGAGCCCGATGTTTTGCTCTTCGTGGAGTGCCCATCGTATAATATCTCTCCTTTGGTCGGGAGTGTATTCACGCAGAACCAAGAATTGGATGTTGTCATTTTCCTGGTCAGTAGGCAATCCTGCCAGTTTAAGGATTCGATGAAGCACTTTGTGGCAATGGCACTTGCTTTGTTCTGTGTCGATGTATAGGATTCTATTCTTGCAAGATGGCAGTTCTGCTTTGTACTTTAGAATCTCCTTTCCGGAAAGAGCCGATGCGACAATGGCACTGACATTGAATGTCTTTTTGCTTTTGGGTTTACCGGTGGAAGCACTGAAATTTCCGATTGTGGCAATGGTAACACCGTCTATTTGTACGATTTCCTGTGGAAACTCATATTTTTCGGTAACACTCAGCCGTATATATTTCAATAAAGACTTATATTTGGCTTCGTCTATCCGATAATTGTTGGGTTGTATCATATCAGGTTGCATTATTTTTTTCCTCCTTTTGTTGGTTTGTTCTTACTTTTTTGTCCCAATGTGTAAGCGATGACATTGGCTTGCCTTTCTATTTCTGCATTGGAGAAACAGGGGTTGCGCTTTATCCATCGGTTCAGGTCATCCCTGAGAATGAATATGTTTTTCCCATTCGGCTTATACACGGTAAGTTCTTTCTGCATGGTTAACTTATAGACATAGCCTTTGGACACTTGTAGATAGGCGGCTACCTCGTCTATATTGAGAAACTCCTTTGCGGCATAAGCTATCTTTTCCACATTTTCAAGATGGGATAGCAGTTCGGCCAAAGAACCGAATCGTTTCAGGTAATTTTCAACATTCAGAATTTCCTGCTGAAAATTTTCCAAGGAGTTGTTTTCGAGGAATGATTTCAATCCTTCGATACGAGAGAGTAGTAAGTCTATTTCTTTTCTATTCATAATTCTTCTTTTGTTATAGCAGCAGGTTGCCCTATTGTTTGTACTTGATTTCTCATTGCCCATTCGCAAAGTTCCTTTCTATTGAAATACACCAATTTGCCGTTTGGCTTGTAGTGTGGTATTTGCTTGAGAGAAGTGAGTTTGTAGATATAACTCTCGGACAAACCGAGATAAGCAGAAGCTTCAGCGGTAGTCAGCACTTCCTTGACTGCCCAAATACGCTCTTTCAACTGTGCAATGTAATTCTCGATGGTCTGGATTTTATCCACTTCGTTAATCTTTTGTTCTAACGATTGGAGCCGTTCAAAAGGTTTCTCCGTTGCCATCATCGAAATCATGTTCTCCATTTTGGAGAGCATCTTATTTTCATTTGTCGTTCTTCGATGTCTCATTGATGCTGTTAAATTTGACAATGGGAGGTATGCCCTCCGTGAGTAATCGATTACGGAGGGCAAAGGTAGATGAGTATATTCGCTTGATTATGTTGAGATTATTGAGTATCAACACAATTCTCAATACAACTCTCAACAACTTGTTATTCCTTTGTTATACTTCTCTGTTTTTGATTAGAGTGATATACTTGTCTATGATTGCCAGAAACTGCTTATCTATGGCGTTGGGAGTGGTGTCTTTTATCCGATTGAGGGTTGATGACATATCGTGTTGGGTCAGTAATTTCTTCCCTGAAGAACTGATGACAAGATGTTTTTGGGCAATTACCGATTGCCAGTTATAGGTTATCACATCGTGTGAAGCCAGTTTATCCAACAATAAAACCAATTTGCTGTTGTTTCTTGAAGTCACAGTCTGCAATGTGTCTGCCGCATAACAAATGGCAACATTGTCTGCATCCAAAACTTCCTTAAACAAACAGACCTCATTGGCAAGCTGCACAATGAGGTCCAGAGTATGTCTGTCAAGTAAAGGTTTGATGTTGGTATTCTGATTGGTCTGAATAGGATTCCCCGGACTGCTGTTGTCGGACTCGGTAGCGGATTCCGACAGGTCAATGGCGTAAAATTCGTTCAGAAGTTTTATGATCCCATTTTCGTCCAATAGGTCATGGTCGAAATGTTTGCGAATCAAAATTTCATGCTTTCTCAGAAGCTCTATTACCGTGTGGTAATTCTTTAGATGTTCATTCTTGCTCCAGGCATCATTCGCATCGTGAAACCGATGTGAATGGGTAAAGTCAAGCACGTATCGCCTGTAACTTTTTTGCCGTGTGGTGACTTCGTCTTTGTAAGACTTATGGGCTTGCTCAACCAACCGGAATAGCCCTTCTTTACCGGTCTGCGCAGGAGTCCATTGGAAACCTCGCATCGCTCTTTTCAAAAAGAGAGAGGTGTAAAGATAATTTCTTTGACATAAAACATTATTTTAAGTATTGTTGTTTGCCACCTTTGCGTTGATGGCATTTTTGTTTTGAGTGCTAAGATAGTTATCTGCAATGGTTTTAAGTTGAATGTCGTATGTGTCCATCAATCCTTTTTTTACTATAAAACGAAAATTACTATCCATACTTTCTCTGTTAGGTACTTTATCATTTTGCAAGCGGAAGCAGTTTACGCATTTTACCCATACATCATAGGGATTGTGTTGCTTAAAGGCCAAATGTACAAAATACATAAGTGAAGTCTGTGTTTTCATCCATACTATAGGATGTTCAAATACCGTTTCATCGAAAATACCTTTGAATGCGGTAAATGTGGTGTCGGAGGAGATATATCCACCGTCAAGTAGGGCGGAGAACATTAAATGTATCTCATCTTCGCTATTCGGACTGTAAAATACAACTTTGCTCGTATGAATGAGCCGTTCATCAGAAGTTTCTTCATTGAACGTATTTTCAATGTGGTTGAACTTATCACAGATAGTCTTTAATTTAACATCATACCTATCCAACCATCCGGCTCGCTTAATCCAACTGTAACCTGATACAAAACAAGCTTTGTGCGGAGTGTGTCCGTTTATGCTGAAACAACATTCTCCTTTTATCCACAAGTCCTTCTTGTTGAATTTGTAAAATGCCTGATAGACGAAAAAGGACAACTGCCGTTGCGTTTTGATCCATTCTACCGGCTTGCGGAATGTCTTTTTATTGAAAATGCCGACAAATGTTTTCAAGCCAGTGTCAGGTGCGATGTATCCGTATTTTACTAAATCTCGATACAACACTGCTATATCTTCTTCACTCTGTGGTGTGTAGAATGTCTCTGTCTGATGCGTTGGCTCAAATTCAGTAAAGTCAACTTCCGGGTAGAGGGCTTTGGTCGTTTCGTAAAGTCCCGTATTGTATCTCGGAACACGCCAAGTGCTGAATCGCTTTCCATATTCCCTTTTCCATTGCTTTTCAAAAAGGATGTAGGTGCTGGGAAGTTTGCAGATGGTAGATACAGCATAGGCTATCACTTTCAGTTGCAGCGGTTTCGTTTGCGGCATCGGCTGATAGTGTTCATCCAAGAGACCTGCGCGTATGGCTCTTTGTAATAATGTAGCCACCTGTTCATTGGCTAAAGGCTCAATCAAATCTTTATATTCGCCTTTCACCTCCTCTTCTTGCCTTTTGCAAAGTGACAGCAACGCTTGCATATTGTTCGCATAACAGTCAATTACCTTGACGTATGCAGAATCAATTTCCAGCCTATGACTTTGTACATAGTTTACGACAGGAACGGTAAATTCGTTATTTGTTATAAGGTTTGCCAAAAGAGGAGAGGGGGCTTGTTCCATATATAGACAAATCTCTTTCGCCCATTTTCCGATATTCATCCACGAAGAGTCAAGTGCTTCAAATTCTATTTCATCATCCAGATCCAGCTGGCTTTTCATTTCGCCTACGATTCGGGTAATCTTCGTTATCTTTATAACAGTTTCTTGTCTTGTCATAAGCGCAGGATTTATTCAATGTCAGGAATCAACGATACAGCATTCTGCTTGTTTTTGTCAAGTACCTTTGCATAAATTTGTGTGGTCGCCAGTTCTTTATGCCCTAATAGTTTTGATACAGTATAGATGTCCGCTCCCAAGTCAAGCATAAGCACAGCGAAGGTATGTCTCCCGCAGTGGAAGGTCAGATTCTTATTGATATTGGCAGCCATGCTCCAACGCTGTAATTCCAATGAAGTCCAAGCTCCGTATGTAAATCCTGTAAATACGGGATCTTCCGGGTTGCCTCTTTCACCGAGGTATTTTTCTGCCTGTGAGGAAATGTCAAGATACTCTTGTCCGCCAGTTTTCTTTTGTTTGAATACGATTCTCGTGTAGTCTCCAAATTTTTGAACTTCGCTCCACGTGAGTTTCTGAATATCGCTTTTACGAAGTCCGGTCAGGCATGAAAAGAGAAAAGCTCTTTTTAGAATAGGATAGCGGCAAGGAGTTGCAGCCAACTGCTTTACCTCTTCCAAAGTAAGATAGTCACGTTTTACTTCTGCAGCTTTGAATCCCTCAATTCCACGCAAAGGATTTACTGGTATGATTCTTTCATCGTAAGCCTGGTTGATACAGGCGCGGAGCTTGTTGAAATATGAAACTTTTGAGTTTTGGGACAAGCCTTGAAACACATCTCTTTCCCTACGTGGACCGGTACGCTTGTGAGTGTCTTTTTCCACATTGTTCAAAAAATCCTTGAAGCCGTTTATAAACTCCGGAGTAATATCTTTGAATGTGGTTTTCTCATCACAATAGATTTCGAGATAACGTAAGCAACTTCTCCAGTTGCCCCAGTTTCCTTCAGATTCAGGATTCTTGTGTCTTTCTTCAACCATCTTCCGATAGTATTCCAAAAAAGGAGTATCTTCTTTGAATTGGCGAGTGAAAGAATACTCTCCGTTCTGCATTTCAATGAGGCGTTTGGATTTTATAGCTTGAGCGGTTGCTAATGTTTGTCTGTTTTGCTCACGCTCCAGTGGAGTAGTGGCGTCGATCAGATAAAGTTTTAAATACTCTTTCTGACGTTTCCCATTTCTGTAGATGTCGAGATACAAGCTCACGTTACCGTTTGCCAACTTCTTTTCCCGTAATTTTACGGGTTCTTTCTGGATTGTTGTTTTCTTAGCCATAGCCTGTTCCTATTTTAATGAGAGATGTGATTTATTGTCTTTGAGGGACAAATTTTTGTCCCTCGCATCCCTTTCGGGGGACAATCTGGGGACAAAATTACGAAAAAAATATGAAAACAGGCAGAAAGTATGGAGAAAAAGAGAAAATACAAATTCTCATAAAATCATTGATTTTTCGCACTTTATGGATTTGTATTTTCTCTTTTTATGCTTTTCTTTTCTTTGTATCACTTGCCGATACAAAACTTACTGAAGATATTGCCCAAAATTTCGTCGGTAGATATCTGACCAGTGATCTCGCCGAGGTAGAACATGCACTCACGGATATCCTGGGAGAGAAAGTCGTGGGTAATGCCGATCT
>JAQUIZ010000144.1 GCA_028683355.1 Fermentimonas sp. | reverse complement strand
GAATAATATACGGTTTGAAGTTTGCCTGTCCGCTGTAATTAGTCTCTTCTCCATTTACAGTACCTCTAACCGAGATTAGTTGTTCATCTTTAAATATAAAATTTGCAAGATTAGCTTCTTCAGCAAGTAATACATTTACTGCAAGCGTTTTTAACCAATCTACTCTTGTGTATCCCTCTTTATTTGCACCGCCCACTGGAGCTGCACCTGCAACAACATCCCCTTTACTAGTTCTTGTATACCAATAACTAGTATTACCGGATGTGCCTCTTACATAGATGAAATCTTTTACTTCATCGTTAAACCTGTGAGTGTCACCAGCAACCCATTCTTTTTGAATTGGAATTGGACCAGAAGACCCTGGTGTGCCTGGAATACCAGGCATACCATCTTTTGGTCTTCTCTTAACAGTTAAACTACCTTGATATACAGCCATAATTACAGCGTATTTATTACATCATTAGCAACTTGCTTAGCTTTCAATCTATAGAGTTGATAAGCTTCATATTCATTTACATATTCATCTCTTTTCTCTTCAGGTATACTTTCATCATCTTTAAGAGCATGATTAGCCATTACAGCTTCAACTCTGTCTTGCGAGTATTTATCTCTAATGATTGAAGAAACTATATCTTCATATGTTGCACCAACCACATCTACATTTGTACAGATGCAACTTTTGCTTTCACCCTCTTCCTGGATAGGGACATCTTCAAAATCAAAGAAGACCCTTAAAATTGCACCTTCTTGTATTACTTCTAAAGAAGGTAATTCACCATTATAATCTTTCTGACATCTCATAGTTGTATAGTTTTAATATTGTTCATCAAAATAGTATGTACATTTTCCATCATTTAATTGTCGGCGCTTGACAATAACGTTAGCTACCGGGAATATCTTCTTACCCTCTTTTTCAGCCTCTCTGGACTGATCAAGTATATCTTTTATATTGTAGCAGTTAGTTATAAACTTACGCTTTTCGCCTTCAACTTCAATGAGAACGCAATATCTATCGTCACCCTGCTTAGTTTTTATACCACTCTCAAAATCATGAACTATTATTGGCACATTTAAAATGTCCATTAGCCTAACCGTGTTAACATCATAAAACTTTTTGCCGTCTTTTGTCTTGTTACTCTGTCTGATTCCTTTTTTCGAAAAACCCATATAATTGTTCGTTAATAAATTCCATAAATTCTTACAATCTCCGTGCTTACACCATCCGTGATAAGCTGCGAGTATCTCTTGTCTGCGCTTCTTGCTTTTAACGTGTTTAATTCGTTTAGCAAACCTTTTCTTCATAGACTTTCTAAGAAGCGTTTTTTCTTGTGTGAACTGATATCCCATGAAGTCTATTTTTCTTCCCACCTCTCTGCCTTTTCCGTTTCTTCTTTCCATACACTTCATTTTGTATTGGAGCAATAAATGATGTTGCCTTTACCACTAACCCCAATTCTGAACTCATTCTGTCATACTCTCTAAGCAATACCTTAGCTTCAGCTTTACTCTTTGCGAGTCCAACTGTGTCATCACAATATCTGTGATAGCATTTAGTTTTAAATTTCTCTTTCATTGCGTGATCAATTATGCTCAATATAAAATTACCCAGTGGCTGACTGGTATAAGAGCCTATTGGCACGCCTCTTTTCTTTTTCATTTTCAAGTTTATCAATTGTTTCCTGACCGCTATCGTAAGTTAAAATAGCAATCTCTATAAGTTTTATGAAGCGCTCATCCTTGTACTTACGCTTAAGTGCATTAATGATTACTTCATGAGGTATACTTTCGTAGAAACTTTTGTAATCAGTTTTAAAAAACCAAGTATACTGTGGATATCTGCGCATGAACATTTTCATTCGTTTAACGCCAAAATGCAAGCCTCTTCCTTTTATACATGCACTTGTGTCATGAATGTAGTTTTTGTACAAATCGGGCTCTAGTACTCTCATGATTGCATGATGCAAGATCCGCCAGGGATAATAAGGTTGCTTCACAATATTTCGCCGCTTACCCGCATCAGTTTCAATGATCATTGAGGTGTAATGGGGCTTAGGAAAATCTAAATTGAGTATCATTTCTCGAAGCTTCAAAAGATTCTCTTCAGCACGTTCATTGTGCCTTCTGATAAATCTGTTTTTCTTCACCTTACCCTGTTGTGCTTCTCTATCAGCACATCTTAGATTGTCCATATCTGCAATTTGTTCAATTATATATCCTTTTCTTTTTGCCATACTATAATGCCTTTTTCAGGCTTGCTAAGTTTAGTTGCCCGGAGCTTTCGAGAATTAACCTACTAACACCGCTTGTCTCTCGCAAGATGAGACCTTTCCGCATATATGTTCTGACATCCTGTTTTCACAGATACTGCACCGCTCTCCGGTGAGGTCATGGATCAAGGGATTCGGATTAACCGATTAATTTATTAGTATGGCGAGACCCGATGTTCGTGTTCGCATTCGAGAAAGCGTTATTCGAGTTCACGTAAACGAGCCCGGAATTCGCACCGTTATTCGCATTACCGCCCCACAGACACAGTCTCATCCCTTTCTTCCAACCACCCATCTCAAATAATCGATGGGTGGATTTCAATATTTAAAAGATCAAATGTCATTCCCATTAACAAACTTTAAATTGCCGTAATAAGCAAGGCGAGACCCGACGGTCGTGGTCGCAAGCGAGAAAGCGATATTCGAGGTCACGCAAACGAGCCCGGAATGCGCACCGCGATGCGCAGCACCGCCCCACAGACACAGCTGTCCTGTCCCATTCCCATAGAAGTTGTCTGCCCAATAAGAGGTAGATCCACCACCCAAGAGTGAAGGAAATAAATCAAAGTGCTCACCAAGTATTATATTCTGAACATACCCTGTTGTAGTAGGCCTTACCAGCTGCCTGTAAGAACCTGAAGGCTTATCTGCTAATTCTGCTGCAGTTGGCATCCTGTTACCCTCATATATAAATATCTCGCTGCCTGTTTGCCCTGCATTGGCTGAAGATCCAAAATAAACATTTTGCGACATCTCCCACTGCCAATTGTACGCATCTTCTATACCCATCAAATTCACACGTGAGCAGTCATCACCTATTAGATCACCATTAACAACAGAAATATCAATCTTTCCGAAATTGTCACCAAGTGATTTTGTTGCACCTGTTAATAAACTTGATGCAGTATCCCATAAACCTTTCGCAGTGCTACCACCAATTCCATAACCAAGCTTAGCTTGTATGTTAGTATCGCCATATTCAGATAATCCGAACATCGTTAATTGCTTGCGATGATCATAGCTCAATAGCCCCCAGTCGGTGCCATTAACTCTTGCTGCATTCCAAAAAGCCTGTATAGTAATATTCCCTTTTGGTGCATAACCTGAACGTGATACTAATGCAGTAGAAGGCATACTCCCTTTGTAAGCACCAACAACATTATGCATACCCCCATTTGCAGTGCCGATATATCTACCTCCGATAGGCACCTGCGACATCCACAGGATAGGAATGCCTGATACGCTATCTGTCTGCACTCTGTAGTATAATCGTGGGCTTATATGCATGACATGTCCTTTAGTTTCGTCGAGTACAGTACCATCTGTATACATAGATGAGTCATTTGGGTGGAGCTTGGCAGCTTTACCATCGTTTGTTACCAAATACCTCCCCGACATTAATTTGTATTCCTGCCATGCAGTAAGGTTTCCTATAACTCCATAATTTGTTGATGACTGGATTGCTTGTTTTATTGGAACACCCCAAGCAACCTGCCTTAATAGTTGCTCATCACCACTGTTTATAGCACTCATGAACTTATCGAGTTCAATTCTTCTTACGCTTCCACCTACTTCTATCAATATTGAGTTGTTTCTCAACATTGTAGATACTTTTGTTTCGTTTCCTAATGCTTTATTTGCCATATTAATTAAATGTTACTTCTGCCATTACATCTACATCAAAATAATTACCATCTCTATCAGTCTCCGCAGGCGTTACCGTTATAGTATCTGTTGCAGATGTTTTAAGAGACGTCCAATCTTCTCTATTCATTACGTCTAACCTCCATGTTGGGTTAGATGGTGCATATACAGCACCTGTTTTCATATTAACTATTTTAGCTTTTACGGTTACGTTATTATTCACACCATTCTCTACATAAACCATTTTGTTGGCCGATGTTATATCAAGTACAACCTTGTAGTCATCTGACACATCCATAATGCGTATTGCTGCACGAGCAATAACTGGAGATCCAATATCCTTAGAAAACTCAGCTATAAAGAGTTGAGCACCTCCAACATCATCTCTTGTAATTTGTATGTTTTTCTGATTAGACTTTTCAACCCACTCATCAAAATCCTTAAACCATTTTACGTGATAAGATGATATTTCAGTTATACCCTGAAATAGTTTAGTTGTGATATTAGTAGTAGGGTTATCACTCGACAACGCTTCTGTATCTGCAAGAATAGAAGCATAATAAGAGCTTGCTCCCATCTTTTGGATAACTATATCCAATTCTCCAGAAAGCTCATATTCAACACCCGCAACTTTTGCCTGTGCTGTGTAGCTAAGCGTATCGCCAGCCATATTTAAGATGCTGGCAAGATTCTTAACAATTTTGATAGAACCTTGAGCGTTTATCTGAAATTTACCGGTACTGTCCTCAATCCAACCACCAACTTCAGTACCATTAAATACCAACTCAGTTCCGTTATAAAACCATGTGTGAGACATTACATCAACGGCAACACCTCTTGTAGATGTTATCTTTGGAGTTCTTATTGGCTGATTAGCCGCCACCTCCCAGTTTGGTGCAACAGCTCCGCTGACATCATCAATGGCTTGAAACAACGGTATCCCATTATTCCCGAATGTAAGAATAAGACTATCCGACGATCTTAATCTTTTAATTGTAATGCTATTTTGCGCACTGTAATTCATATCCTTCTTTTTTAATTAATCTTTGTGTATATGCAGCTGTGTAGAGCTTCCCTTTAATAGCACTTACCCTTTCTTCGAGTGTGCCGTCAAGGTTATTGTTAAGCAATATCTCATTTTGATTCACCACAATTTTGTTATTTAAAACATAGTGCCCGACAAGATTTATTCCTATCCGCAATGCCACGTCCTTGCTAATAATAATATATTTCATTTTTTAGTTGTTTATATATAAATTTCCTTGACTGTCAACATAATTATCACCTTCAGACGATGTGAGGATATTGTGTGCTTTTTTCTGCTCTGTTGCTAGGTATATATCCATCCAGTCGTCCAGATAAGTATCACCTATTCCTGTTCTTAATATTTCGATAACAGCTCTGCTCCCCTCCTGCCATTCAACACCTGTTTTATTTGCAGTATCCGTAAACCAAAGAAGCCTTACAATTGGCTCAGGTATACGTACAATTTGACCGTTAGAACTAACCGAAGCAACATTTCTGTAGAGCACTTCACCCGGGTTTATTGATACGCCACTCAATGGCTCAACTGTGAAAACAGGATATTCACGGGCAATTGAAATTTGCTGTCTTGCAACCTCTTTATTTTCTGCTTTAATAACAATTACATAATCTGCCTTCTCAATTACCCTAAGGTCAAACACGATTTTAGTTGGACTAATAGATATTATTTCAGGAGCTGAATCTATGAGAGTTAGTGTTTGGTTATTATTTCTGTATAGTTCAACAGCTAATACATTATCTAACAAGTGCTTCCCTCCACGGGTGGTTAGTATATTTATAGTCCTTTCGTACGAGTTTGCATCTAATGCAGATGCACGTGTTCCTGCTTCCAAGCCATTAGCTATTTTGTAATCATACATTAAAAGCTTATCAAGAAAAGGATTATAAACAATAACAGGATCAACATCAATTGACATTTCATATGTATCTGGAGCTTTGTCGATAGTACTTAAAGAAATACTGTCAGTTTTAACAGGTATATTAATTCCTAAACGAGTATCAGGTAGAATAGCCTCAAAGTGTAGCTCAAGCTTTTCATCTACCGGAGTATTTCTGAGAATAGTAATTGCCCCCCTATATTCTCCAATTTGGGCAATTTCGTACAGTCCGTTCCATGAAGGAATTGTTGCAACATC
>JAQUIZ010000143.1 GCA_028683355.1 Fermentimonas sp. | reverse complement strand
AATGTATATTAGGATCATTAAGCGGCCCCATCCACTGATTCCAGTTTAAATTTGCCGGTATTTTTTCTTCCGGAAGATCTAATGGTGTTGGAGGAGCACCAACTCTTGCATAAATTCTTTCAATATGTCCAATTGCTCCAGATTGTACTAGTTCAATGGCTTTTTGAAATTCTAGGCTAGAACGTTGTTGACTACCCACTTGTAGAACTCTTTTATTTCTACGAACAGCTTTCACCATTTCCAAGCCTTCAGTTATTGTGTATGCCAGAGGTTTTTGAACATATACATCTTTACCTGCATTACAGGCATCAATCGTCATTAATGCGTGCCAGTGATCAGGAGTTACTATTGATATTGCATCAATATCTTTACGCTCTAGAAGATCTTCGTAGAATTCATATCCATCGCATCTTTCAGGAACATTTAGAGTTCTTTGCCACTCTGCAACTCTGTTTTGAAATCGTGTTATTTTCATGCTGTCAACATCGCAACAAGCAGCTACCTGCACACCAGGAGCTCCGGCAAAACCTCTGAAATCACTAAGTGCTTGGCGACCTAAGCCAATAAATCCTAGAACTACGCGATCACTGGGTGCAACTTTGACACCACCAATAGTCCAGCTTGGAAGAATTGTCAAGCCTGCTAAGCCTAATGCTGAGTAGTTCAGGAACTGTCTTCTGTTAATTTCACTTTTTCTGTCTGTCTTTTTCATATACTTTATATTAAAAATGTTTGTTTATCAAGTTACATACTAGGTGGAAATTTAATGAAAACCATTAACTCGGAGTAAATTAGATTTTTTATATTATTACTTCCAGTTTTCATTCTGGACTAGAATTCCCTCCATCGTAATAATCTGATTATAGGGTATTGGAAGTGTTACCCAGTCTTCATTATAAATAGAATTAGCAAATTTTGGCAAATATTGCTGTTCATAATTAACATAGTTGTTTAGCTCATCAGCAATTGTACCCCATCTTGCCAAATCATACCATCTGTGTCCTTCTAATGAAAGTTCTAATTTACGTTCAAACCTCAAGGCTTCAGAAGCACTCTCCTTTGAAGCAAATTGAGATGAGGGATACAGACCTACTCTGTAGTTGGCTGCTGCATTTATGTGTTCATTTGAGTTTACCAAATCTTCTAATACGAACTCAGATGTAGTTTCTTCCATAGTTTTCGGGTTGACAGCTTTTACATAGGAATTTGCTGCACGTGAACGCACCTGATTGACAGGATCCATTGCACCCTCAAAATCACCGGTTTCTATAAGAGACTCTGCGTACAACAAGAGTATGTCTGCAAAGCGAATTAAGTGAAAGTTTTTTGCTGTAGAACCGGTAACTGTTGATACACTGAGATTGCCTTTATCTGCTTTTTTTGGAATATTTTTTTTGTTTAAATAAAGACCACCATTTCCAACATCTCTAACCCAACCATCAGTAATAGTAGGTACACTCCAATCCCAATACGGAACATTAAACCTTCCAACTGTAATATCCAGTCTAGGATCTGTAAAAACCTCTAACTTTGTTTTTGGATTTCCATCTACTAAAGTAGTAAGAGGATCAATTTCCTGATATCTTTTATCTATATAAGGGAGTCCATTTTCATCCACGATGTGCGAATTCACCATGTCATAAGATGGCTGATAAAATCCCCATCCACCTGTACCCAATGCCCCTGACATGCCGATATGAGATGTACCATTTATAGAATTAGTATTTGATTGTGTGCCGGAAATTGCCATCTGTATATCAAGAACAGATTCGCCAGTCCAATCGCTTTCACCGGCAGTATATAAAGACTCGTATGTATCAGCAAGTTGGTATTTTGTTCCATTATTATCTTTACCATTATTGATAATAGTTTCGAGTAAAGTTTTTACCTCACCCCATTTGTTTACAGAGCCATTTTTTCCATTATAAGGTGACGATTGATATGCCATTACCTTGGCCAGTAAAGCTCCTGCAGCCCATTTATTTATACGACCTTTATCAGTACTCCAAGTATCTGGCAGGTTATCGTAAGCATACTTCAAATCCTCAATTATTTTGTCCCAAATATAGATGTAGTTACCAGATTCATCCACGTTTGAAACAAGAGGATTGACTGAGCTTGCAAACTCCTCACTGCCAACATAAGGTATTGCTGCACCAAAAAGTTTGACACCTTCAAAATGCCAAAAACCTCTAAAAAAACATCCCTGTGCGATTGTTTCTGTAAAGTAATCTTTAGATTCACCATTAATAGCAGTAAGTGCGTCCTCTATCTTATATGCAATGCTCATCATGTTATTAGCACGGAATACTCCGTTATATACACTTATCCATTTTTCATTTAAATAACCATTATCAGTTGTGAAACTATAGGTTTCCAGGTTAGTAAAGTCAGACTGATCATTAAATGTTGATCCTTTATTTGCACTACCCCCCATTACATCTCCATATGCATAGTTTGACAAAGTGCTATGAAAATACCCTGTTTGGTGGAATGTTGCATACATTCCTGTTATTGCTAAATCAACTCCATATTCGTTAGCTAAGGTGTTTTCATCAACAGCACCTACTGCTCTAACATCCAGGAAATCCTGACAAGAGTTCGTTACGAATAATATAATTATTGTATATATAAAATATTTTCTCATATTATCGATTTTATTTAATTCTTGTTTATTATTATACTAAAATGAAATATTTATTCCGAGCAGAAATTGTCGCGGAACTCCGTATGAGCCATAATCCACTCCCATAGCGCGGTCACCCATATTACGTACCTCAGGTTCTAAACCTGAATATCTGGAAATAGTAAACACATTTGAGATCTGGCCGTAGATGCGAATTCTATCTAAAGATATACGTTCAACCATATCAGCAGGTAGTGAATATCCTAATGTAAGTGTCTGCATTCTCAAATATGAGGCGTCTTGTACATATTGTGAGTGAGATTCATTTGCAGCTTCTGTACCTTCGCCTTTACTTGTTGTATATAGAGGATATATTCCTTTTGCATTTGCAGTTGGATGCCAAGAATTATCACGTCTATCTCTCGAGTAAGCACTTTGAAGTGCTGCGAAGTGAGTGTAATACATATAATGCCTGTATATCTCGTTTCCTATAGAAAAATATAGATATGTGCTTAAATCAAAGTTTTTATAATTAAGACTTACGTTTAAGCCTCCTGTAAAATCAGGATGAGGGTTACCAATAATTTTTCGGTCCTCTGCATTAATAAATCCATCATTATTAACATCTTCAAGCATATATCGACCAATCCAATTGTCCGGATTAAGATCTTTAGGATCAGTTACTGCATAAGGCATAACTGTTTGTCCATTTGAGTTCTTGTAATTTAATACATCTTCAGAATTTTTATATAGACCCACTACATTAAATCCATAAAACATGCCGATAGGTTGTCCCTCAGTAGTTATATTTATCTGATTTAATCGAGTACTATTGAAAAGATCTGAAGAGCCTAGCCTAACAACTTCATTTTTATATGTAGATATATTTCCTGTAAGGTTATAACGTAAATCACCAATCCTGTCACGCCATGTAAAGCTGAAATCAGCTCCAATATTTCGCATATCTCCAATATTAATAGAGGGCTTTGCAGCATTACCTGCTAAAGCTGACCAGTTTGCTGGTACAAGCATGTCAGTGGTGTTCTTAACATAAAAATCAAGAGATAAGGATAATTTATTTCTTATCATTGTACCATCTATACCCAAATTAATTGTTTCAATAGTTTCCCATTTTGCATTGGGGTCACCTAAATTCGAAATAGCATACCCAGGTGCTGTAGAAGCATCACTTCCAGTTACAGAATACATATAATCATTACCTGTGGCATATTGAAATGCATAGTTATATGCTCCGATATTAGAATTACCTGAAGTGCCGTAACCGGCTCTGATTTTAAGGTCATCCAACCAAGTTTTTCTCACTGATGACATAAATGGTTCTTCCGAAATACGCCACCCTAAAGATATTGAGGGGAAAGTAGCCCAGCGGTTTTTAGCACCGAATTTAGATGATGCATCCCTTCGAGTTGTTAAAGTTGCAAGATATTTTCCCTGGTACGAATAATCAATTCTTCCAAAAATACCAAACATGGTAGTTAAATTATGCATATTCCCTGAATTACTAACATTGGATGAAGATCCGTTATTTAATATCCAGGTGTTTGGATCATTTTCAAAAAGATAATTGATGCGAGTACCCGACATTGAGCGTCCGAAATTATCTTTCATGGCTTCTGTTCCCAGCAAGAAAGTGAAGTCGTGATTATCGTTGAAGCTTGTTGCATATGTTGCAGTATTAGTCCACTGCCAATCGAGACTATAATTAGCACTTTCGCTTAAAGAGTTTGTGGAAGCCCCTTCTTTATTTGTCGCAATTGTTTTGGGAGTAAAAGTCAAAGACCACCTTCCTCCTAATCTAGCACTAAACTGAGATCTTATTGAAAGCCCTTTTATTGGTTTTATCTCAGCGAACACGGCAGACTGACCACTGAATCCCCTATTCCAGTTGTTTTTGGCAATTTGTACCCCCTGATAAGCGGTATTTGCTCTCCCTCCTTCAGGTGATTGAGATCCGGCAAAGTCTCCTCCAATGTTGTATACTGGAACCCACGGTTGTATTGTATAAGTTCGTGCGAATATGTTATCATCACCTTGAGATCCACGTTCTCCTCCAAATTCAGTAACTGATAAATTGGTGTTTTGTCCAATTGTGAATACTTTATTGGGAATAAAAGTGCTGTTTGCACGTAAAGAATAGCGATCGAAATATGAAGATTTAATTGTTCCTTCTCTTCCCGTATAACCAACAGAAAAAGAGTAAGATCCACGGTCCCCACCACCCATAACAGAAATCTGATGTTGTTGTACTAATCCTTTCTGAACAACCAAATCATACCAATCAGTACCTTTTCTGGCTTCCGCTTCCGAGTAACCATCTTCAAGCATCTGGTAATAAGCTGATCTTGCCCATGAGTTTGCACCATTACTCTTGTAAGATGCTTCCCATGCCTCAATGCTTCCAAACTGTGCTATTACCTGTTCTTTAGATAATCCAGCTGGTTTTGTTGAATAAGGCATAGTAAGCTGATCGTTGGCGTCAAGAGAGCCAAACTGTGAATGAGTCAATCCTTCTGTAACATTCCTGAGATCGCGCAGATTTACTAATCCCTGTGCCTGAAACTCCATTGCTTCCCAAGCATTCAGCAAATCATAACCGTTATTAGCCATTGTAGCAACACCGGCATAACCGTCATAAGATACACGAACTCTATCTTTTGTTCCCTGTTTTGTTGTAATAATGATAACACCGTTTGCTCCCTGTGCCCCATAAATAGCAGTTGATGAAGCATCCTTTAACACTTGCAATGATTCTATGTCATTGGGATTTACAGCATCTATACTGACATTAGACACACCGTCAACTACAATAAGAGGATCTGATCCGTTAACCGAGCCAACCCCACGTATCCTAATAGTTGTACCTGACCCGGGAGCGCCTGTGGTAGAGATATATACTCCTGAAGCCCTACCTTGTAGTGCCTCGGCAAAAGTTGCGACTGGTGTTTCTGCTAAATCTTCTGCTGATACTACTGCTACTGATCCTGTAATATCTTTCTTAGCCTGAGTTCCATAACCCACAACAACTACTTCCTCCAGCAATTTCGTGTCTTCCTCTAAAATTATGTTAAAGGTTGTACGCCCTTCTGCACTGACAGTCTGGTCAATAAAACCTATGTACGATACGTGAATCAGTGCATTATTTGCAACTTCAAGTGTAAAATTTCCATCGATATCTGTTATTGTTCCATTTGTTGTGCCTTGTTCAATAATATTTGCACCGATAACCGAAATCCCTGCTTCATCAACAACAGTTCCGGTTATTTGCTTTTTCTGCTGCTGAGTTATAATTGATGAAATCTCTTCCGAGTTTATATTTTCCACTTTAGATAAAAGAATATGATTACCCTCCATAGAGTAATTCATGTCCTTATTTTCCAAAATTGAGTATAATACTTCGGAGACAGCTTTTTGTTTTGCTTTAACTGAAACCTTTTCGTTAGTATTTACCTCGTTGTTATAGATAA
>JAQUIZ010000032.1:11218-25504 GCA_028683355.1 Fermentimonas sp. | reverse complement strand
CTGTTTGACATTGAAACATTAGTTTGCCATCTGGATCGTTTTAGTTTACTTGTTTCGGTTGATGAGGCAAAGAGATGATCGTTTCTTTTGTCGAAATCAAGATCATTTGGAATATCTTCTTTTGAGACTCTTTCGTTTGGAGTTTTATCCTTAGAAATGATTTGATTATCGTCACTAAATTCTTTATTTATTGGTTTTGAAGCAACATCTTCTGTTTTATTATCCTCTTTAATTACTTCTGATTTAAACCTCTGATAATATGAAGTCTTTAAATTATTTCCTGATGTTATAAGCTCCGAAATTGGAGTTTCTTTTGGAGTTTCTGCAGGTGATTTTATCGATTCTTTGAATTCTAAAATACTATTTTCTGTAAATTGTGAGGTTGCTTGTTTTTCTTTCTGAATATTGAGCAGAAAGAATAGTAAAAAAACTGCTGCAGAAGCTGTTGCTACACCTAAACTTATTTTCCATAAACGGCGCTTTTTACTTCCCGGCGCAATAATATCGTATTCTGCAATTAAATTTTCTGAAACCATACGCTTCTCCAAACCTTCCCACAATCCTTTAGGGGCAGGTTCCTCGTGAGAATTAACACGATTGCGAAGTTTATCTTGCCACTGATCGTTCATTATTCTTGTTATTTAAGCGATACAACTCTATTTCTTTAGCTAACAAGCTTTTGGCTCTGTGTAATTGCGAAGCGGAACTGTTTTCCGCAATATCCAGTATCGATGCTATTTCTTTATGACTTTTTTCCTCAAACACATAAAGATTAAACACTGTGCGATAACCTGTTGGTAATGAACTTATCAACTTCAATATTACTGGAGTTGGAATATCTTCGAAATCAGGATCCCCATTATCATCCTGATCGGGTAATTCCCATTCGGGAAGTTTAGTGAACTGCAATTTTTCTTTCTCTTTAATATGTTTAAGCGATTCATTCACAACTATTCGTGTGGACCATGCTTTTAAAGATCCGGCACCCTGATATTTAAAATTGTGTATCGATTTGAATATATTAAGAAAACTCTCTTGCAAAACATCCTTAATATCCTCTTTATTGGAAACGTAACGAGAACATACCGCAGTGAGATACCCGGAATATATATCATAAAATGTCTTCATCGCAATCTTGTTTCCACGCACAATTTGCTGAAGTAGTTCACGCTCTCTGTTTTCGTCTTTTTTCATCTAAAGATTTCGCTGGATATTACTAATTAAGCTTTTCCAATTCGTTCAGAAAGGTTGTACCTTTTTGCAAAGGTACAACCTTACAATTTTAAATGAAAGAATGAAAAGAAAGTGTTGTCATTATATTTTGCGTGATTATTTATTTCAACGGTATTACACTTCTCTCGGCGGCAATTGCTGATGATGCTGGTGTTGCAGAACGAGTTTTATAATCGAATTCAATTGATTTGGTGGTGTTGAATGACTTATATATCAGCTTCAATTTCACTGTTTCTCCTTCTGTATCCGGCAAATTATCGAGTTTGAAGGCAACCAGACCGTCTCCTACTCTACCGTTTACATCACCATTTGCATCATGTTTAAACTCTACTTCATATGGATTCTCAGGGTTATTTGTGGGGATAAGATTTACGTAGTGTGTTATACCCATATTGCTCCACATTGTTCTGAATCGCAATGTGAGGTATCCATCTTCAGCAATAGTTACCCAATCATTTACTATTTCAACAGGGTCGTTTCCATAAACCTCATCATTTTGATCTCCTAAATTGGGTGCCATAGGCTTAGTTCTAATGCTGTCAATCCAATTGACATAGACAGCTTTATCGAAATCACCGCTTGACTCATCAACTTCCTTATAATTGACTAATGCCCTTACTTCCTTGCCACCAAAAGGGTGAGAATTCAGATTTACCGGAAGAAGAGTTGTTTGGTCGTCCAACTGGAAAAAGAGTGTCTCATCGACAGACTCCTTGACTGTTACAAGTGCATTTGGGTATCTTAGTTGCATATCATTATCATCGTCATCGAGACATGAGGGCAAAATAATAATGCTAATAAAAAAAAGTGCTGCTAAAAGAAATTTGGTTGTTTTCATAAATTTGTAGTTTTAAAATAGTTTCTAGTATAAATCTGTTTTTAATTTAATGCTATTTCAATATTTAAGCTGATTTTAAATCCTCAATCAGTTTTTATATTTTCTATACATACTTAGTAATGTTACTCTAACAATAATCACCATTTTGAACTCTGCTTTCTCTTTAAATAGCGATAAGAACATAATCTTGCATCAGAAATGGTTAAATTATCTAAAACTAAATAAGTTTGTAATCTGTTTAAGCATATAACTAAAACAAATAACTTCAATTATGTATCGAAATTAAGCCATACCTCCGAATCTGTATGGGAAGAACCATCCCTTTTAACAGAATGGACTTTAAATTTGAATTAGGAGTAGTGTATCAGGGAAAATATTTACTGATATTCAGAATAAGTGGTGAAAGTAAATAAATCCATTATAATTAATGGAATAAGAAATTAGAGAAAGTTACCAAAAAGATCATTGAAAGTGGCAAATATTCGTGCTAACCATAATGGTACAATCTGTCCAAATAATACACCAAGAATTATAGCTATAACAATTCGCCCGAGTAATGGTATTCTAGAAAGTTTCATGTGTTTGTATATAAATACAATGTATTCACTGAGATTGGAGGCAAAACTACTAAATAAGGTCAGTACTTGATATTTTTAAAAAGCACTCTGTTCTCACGAGCTTCATTGAGTCGTGTAAGA
Organism: Fermentimonas sp.; assembly: GCA_028683355.1. Classification (GTDB taxonomy): domain Bacteria; phylum Bacteroidota; class Bacteroidia; order Bacteroidales; family Dysgonomonadaceae; genus Proteiniphilum. The sequence goes on along the minus strand of JAQUIZ010000032.1, from coordinate 22,735 downwards.
ATCTTTTCTCTACTGTAATCAGCAAATTCGGTTTTATCGCTTCCCATAATCAGACTTAATAAATCTCGTAACTCTTCATCGGTGAACTGCTGCATGATATTGTCGAACGGCTCCTTAGAGCCAATTTCAAAACGCACGAAAGCAAGTCTGGCCTTAGCTGTTGAATATTCCGGTGATAATTTCAACAACTCTTCAAGGTAATCCGCTGCTTGCTTATATTTCTCTTGAGCAACGCTTATATTTGCAAGCTTGTCAAGAATTTCCTCATTACCCTCAGAGATCAATGCAGCTTTAATGTATGCAGCTTCTGCAGCAGCAAAATTCTCATCATGAAAGGCTAGTTCACCTTCTAGCATATGATACTCCAGAGTCTCTTTTTCATCCTCAGGTATCTGAAAAAAGTAAGATTTAGCTAAATCAAAGTCACCCTTGCTAAGGTAAACAAAAGCTCGTCGTGCAAATATACCCTCACTACCAATTCGTTCTTCTCTCAAGTCGATAAGATTCATCATTTCTTCATACTGCTCCATCGCTGCATATGCCTCAAGCAGAGAATCATAAATAGCATCGTCTTCAGGAGACATAGCCAGACATTTTCTGAAGATTGCGATAGATTCATCAACATTATCATTCAGATAATGTGCCATCGCTTTCATTTTCAGAACCGACAACTCATCTTCTCTGATAGTTAAGGCAAAGTCGAATGAGTCTATCGCTTTATCATACTGTTCATTCATTGTGAACAGTTTACCAATATTTACCCACGCATCAAAAGAGTAAGGATTGATATCCAAAAGCCTGTTATTGTATTCAATCGCTTTATCCATATCTCCTTTCATCTCATATGAATAGGCAAGATCAATCAAAACTTCCGGATTAGAGTTATTGATTTTCAACCCTTCCTCTAGATATGCAATAGCACGATCAAATTTATCCACATCGTTGAGCAGATATCCAACTTCATTAATGAAATAATAGTAATCCTCTTCTGGTAGATCCTTGTTAAGAATTTTATTTGTCAGCTTTTCAGCTTCATCAAAGCGTGAAAGATGAAGAAAAGCCTCAATTTTAAGTAGTGGAAGATCCAGATCATTATCGTTTGACAAGTGCCGCATAAAACTTAACGCTTCTTTATATTTACCCGAAAGCACAAGTTGTTTTGCCTTTAAAGTCATAAGCTCTGAACTGCCCGGATGCATTGCTAGTCCCTCCTCAACAAGAAGTTCAGCCTCTGAAGTATCACCTTCTGAGTAATAAAAATCAGCAAGTAATGCAAACTCGTCGGCATCGAAATATACTTTCTTGCCGAGAGCCCGCATATTCTCATACTTTTCTACCAGCGACGTTATATCTATATCGTTCTCATCCATTTTTTAACTTAACTTACTTTAGCTGCCTTTTTTCCACGAGTCCCTGAGAGCAACCGTTCGGTTGAAAACAAGAGCTTCGGGTGTGGAATCTATATCCACATTAAAGTATCCAATACGCTGAAACTGAAAGCTATCACCCGGAGTAGCATCCTTAAGGAACTCTTCAACTTTACAATCTTTTTTAATAATAAGCGAATCGGGATTCAGCAGATCCTTGAAATCTTTATCTTTTTCACCTGCAGGATCTTCTACTAAAAACAGTCGGTCGTAGAGTCTGACCTCGGCATCAAGAGCATGTGGCACTGATATCCAATGAATTGTACCTTTTACTTTTCTGTTTGCTTCAGGCATTCCGCTTTTAGTATCAGGATAATATTCGGCATATACCTCAGTAACGTTACCTTCTTCATCCTTTTTACATCCGGTGCATTTTACTATGTATGCACTTTTAAGCCTTACTTCACTGCCAGGTTTCAGCCTGAAGTATTTCTTGGGTGCATCTTCCATAAAATCATCGCGTTCTATCCAAAGTTCGCGTGAGAATTTTAAGTTGCGACTGCCCATTGTTTCATCTTCGGGATTGTTGATAGTATTCATCTCTTCAACTACTCCCTCCGGATAATTGGTTATAATCAGTTTAATTGGATCTAAAACACCTGACACTCGGGTCACATGTGCATTAAGATCCTCACGTACGGCATACTCCAAAAGAGAGACATCATTTATACCATCATACTTTGTGTAACCTATCGAATCAATGAAATTACGAATTGCCCTGGGAGTATAGCCACGGCGGCGCATCCCGGTGAGTGTAGGCATACGGGGATCATCCCAACCCGTAACAAGTTTCTCCTGTACAAGTTGTAGAAGTTTCCGCTTACTCATCATAGTGTAGGTGAGGTTCAAACGGTTGAACTCAATCTGACGGGGACGATAATCACTTTCAGCTAACTGATCCAAAAACCAATCATACAGTGGTCGGTGCACCTCAAACTCAAGCGTACATAGCGAATGAGTTACTCCCTCAAAGAAATCAGACTGCCCATGTGCAAAATCATACATAGGATAGGCTTTCCAAATTGTTCCAGTACGGTGATGTGGTATATGAATTACTCGATATATAATTGGATCACGGAAGTGCATGTTAGAAGATGCCATATCAATTTTAGCACGTAAAACCATCTTTCCTTCGGGAATATCGCCACTGTTCATTTGATTAAACAGGTCCAGTGATTCCTCTATAGGGCGGTCACGAAACGGACTGTGAGTACCGGGTGTAGTAGGTGTACCCTTCTGACGCGCAATTTCTTCAGCTGACTGCTCATCCACATACGCCTTACCCTCTTTTATCAGTTTAACAGCAAAGTCCCACAGTTGTTGAAAATAATCAGAGGCATAATAAACATTTTCCCAGTGAAAGCCGAGCCATTTTATGTCCTCCATAATTGAATCAACATATTCAACATCCTCTTTCACAGGATTTGTATCATCAAATCTGAGATTACAAATACCTCCATAGTTTTCAGCAATACCAAAATCCAGACAAATCGCCTTGGCATGGCCGATATGCAGATAACCATTTGGCTCAGGCGGAAAGCGAGTTTGTATTCTCCCATCATTTTTCCCCTCCTTCAAATCATTCTCTACAATCTGTTCAATAAAATTGAGACTTTTTCTGTTTTCCTCCATCACTGTAATATATTATTTTTCTTTAGATCAGCTTTTATAACTATAATTTAAAGCTCCTGATTATTTATAATAACTATTTATTAATCCTGATTATTACAAAACTCTATAAATTAGAATAATTCAATAATTAAAGCATTTAATTTTATATCCCGATTAAATAGAAACCCTTGCATAAGGCGCAACATCATAAGTTGTAAATTCCTTATCAAGATATTTATAATATCCCGAAATTGCTACCATAGCAGCATTATCAGTAGTATATGCAAATTTTGGAATATGAATCTTCCATCCGTACTTATTACTATAATCTTCAAAAGCGCTCCTCAAGCCTGAATTGGCTGACACACCACCTGCAACTGCAACCTCCTTTATTCCAAGATCTTCAGATGCTTTATAAAGTTTATCCATCAGAATATCCACAATTGTTTTTTGTAAGGAAGCACACAAGTCGTTCTTGTGATTCTCGATAAAATCACTGTCCATTTTAAGTTCATCCCTAAGAAAATAGAGAAATGAAGTCTTCAGTCCGCTGAAACTGTAATCATAACCATCGATACGCGGTTTACTGAAAGTGAATTTATCCGGATCACCCATCTTTGCCAATCTATCAACTACCGGTCCACCAGGATAACCCAGCCCCATCACTTTAGCACACTTATCAAAAGCTTCACCTGCAGCATCATCTATAGTTTTCCCAATAATCTCCATGTTATCATACGATTTCACAAGGATTATCTGTGAATTTCCACCTGACACCAAAAGACAAAGAAAAGGAAATTCAGGCTGATTAAAATCATCTTTATCCTCCTTAATAAAATGTGCCAGAACATGTGCCTGTAAATGGTTAACTTCAATCATGGGAATATTAAGTGCCGATGAGAAACCTTTTGCAAAAGATGTTCCAACAAGTAGAGAACCAAGCAGTCCCGGTCCCCTTGTAAATGCCACTGCCGAAATCTCCTCCTTAGAGACCTCCGCCTGCTTCAGGGCATCATGTACAACAGGAATTATATTTTGCTGATGAGCGCGTGATGCAAGTTCAGGAACCACTCCTCCATAACGTTCATGAACGAGCTGGCTCGCTATCACGTTGGACAGTATTACACCATTGCGAATCACGGCAGCTGATGTATCATCACATGAAGATTCTATGCCTAATATTGTAATCATTACCTTACAATCGCTTTTTATTGTATAGTCACTCTCAATTTTGATCTGACAATCAATCTTTTCCTGTTTTCCAAACTATCCGGAAAACAGAACTGATATTTTAATACAAAGATAATATAAAAAAATGTTCTTTTTACATACAGCAGACCTGGCTGTTAAAACAATCACATCAGAAACTTTTGTATCTCAGACTATCTCTTTAGATTCAATAAGCAATTGACGCGACACATGAGCAATATTATAAATAAGTGCAGCTCTTTTATTATCTTCGTTCATCTGCAATTTCTCAAGATCCTCCTCCCACAGTGCTGTTGAGTGAATAAGAGTTTCGAGTTGCGATATATCTTCAACACCCTTCATCATGTCAACAACAAACTGAAGAACATAGCTCACAGCTTCACAAAACTTACGTTCTTCCACAGTAAGTTCCTCAGCATGCTTATGTACTCCAAATGCAGAGATATATGAAAGCAGAGCATGATTTAGATTAGTTAAATTAAATGCACTCTCCTGAAACATACGTGTCCTGCGTGGCTCAAGACGCATACCCTTCCAGGCTGCAGTTAGCAAGTTATCGGCATTATAAGCTGTACGCCTGTTATGCAGATAATCCTCCTCTGAAACAGATCCTTTATAAATACTCTCGAAATATCGTTTATTCTTATTCACAGCATTAAACATTAACTCGGGTAGTTGCTTATACTGCCAGTCAGGCCACACGAACCTCACTACCAGATAGGCAATTATACCACCTAGAAGTGTATCTAAGATCCTCGGCAACATCACCGCAACACCCTGATTATCGTGCAGATTAAAAGATGCAAGAACATACACAGTAATGAAAACCGCTGCAACAACGTAATTCTTTTTCACCCAATAAAAGAAGAGGTAAATAGATGTAAGCAAAAGCAAAATCTGACCAGCCAGTGTTGGTAACAATTGCGATAATGTAACTCCCAGAATAACACCCATAAGTGTTCCAAAAACACGATGAAAGAGTCGCATCCTTGTAGCACTATACGTTTGCTGAAATACTATAAGAGAAGTAAGCAAAATCCATGCACCCTTATCAATATGCATTAACTGAATTATCCAGAATCCCACTAACCAGCTAAGAGTTAGACGCACGGCAGATTTAAAACGCGGGTGTTCAGGCTTCAGCAGAGTTGACAGTTGGCTTCTCTCCGGTTTACGGCTATTAAAAACAGTAACATCAATCTGAGCAATTATAGTCTCTTCTTCTCTCAGATTCCTCTCCAGTCCCATCAGATTGCGAATAAGTAGCGAAAGTGTCAGATAATGAGGCTCACCCCTCTCCTCCTCAAGCAGCTTTTGCACTGCATTTAGCGTCCACTGCAAAGAGAGAGGGTGCTTATAAACCTGGTCTGTCAAAAGTGAATCAGCGTAAATATGCATTGCTCTGGCTATTTCCCTCATCAGCTGTCCATATCCCTCAATAAGTTCCGGATTTTCAACCTCCCGGCTCAGTAAATCATACTGCTCATGGCTTGAAATTGCCCGCTCTTGCATCTCCTGAAGAAGAAACCACTTTTGGTAGTACTTGTTAACCACTGAACGACACTCCTCACCACTCTCCTGTGAATAACTGTAAAGATGATTCTTACAACTTTCTATCTGCTGGGCAAGATCAATGTTTTTTTGTGCAAGTTGATTTCTTATTGGTGTCTGTGATTGTGGATCACTTGGAAACAGGTTAGCTTTCAGGTCGATATACTCTGCAAGATAATGAAATCCACGTGCCAGTTGTTCTTTCAACAGGCGGTATGGTTTCTGGCGCAACAGAAGTATAGAAACCAAAGAATAAGCAAACGCACCAATCGTATAAAGCACAGGTTGATAAAACCACTTTTCTGTAGTGTCTGCACCCAGCATCGTGTATACAAAGATAAGCAATGCACCAAAAGTCACTCCTTGCATCCTGGAATTAAGCCCCCCCGCAATAGTCAGTGCAAAAGCAACAATCAGAATAAGCAGACTAAATACAACTGGAGTATCAAAAAACAGTTCAACCAGGGTGCTGATTACAAAGAATAAAAAGAGAGCAATTGAAGCCGATTTCAATCTTCCACGTGGATGAACATCAGTCTCTCCAAGTGCCATAGCCACAACACCTAAGGCAAGTGTTGTTGAAATAAAAGAGTCATGAAACAGCAGTTCAGCCGGTATCAGCAGAGCAGCAATAGAAACTGTAACCTTTAGTGCCCATAGATGGTTTGGACTTTTCCAAAACACATTGATCCAAACATCAATTACACGGGTATATATCTCTTTTAAAAAGTTCTTCATTTCTACGCTAATATTCTCTTTAAGAGTACAATTTATGTTTTATTGGGTGTTTATAATCTATAATGTATAGAATATAAAATTAACATTCTGTTAAAAGCTAGCCTGTAATTTAGATGATAATAATTATGTTTCGTATTATATCAAAGTTTTACAAAGTAACATCAACCCTTATTTTTCCCAGCAATGCATCAGGGTGATGTCGGTAAGTAAACCTGTGAACATACTCCACTCGAAGAATTCCGAGTATATTAGTAAAACCAACTGCACCGGCTATATAAGGCACAGATTCATACTCAAAAGACCTATCAGGAAAATCATATAACTCAGTATTTCCCGGACGGTTTTTATCACTAAGCCTGCCGTGCGATGCGCGTAAAGATATCAACTCCCTTATCTTCAGTTGATTCATTATCGGAATCTTTGCCAACAGCAGGTCATCCCCCACAAAAGTAAATCTTAGAGTATACTGCTCATCTGCCACAAACTCCAATGCACGTTTCAGGAAAAATGCATTGTTTTCTATATGATGTCTTTGCCTTTGGTTTGGATAAACAAGTAGAGGGAAGGGTACGCTGTTCCATACTTTCATTACCTCGCCTGCTGCATCCAGCCGCCCTACATTACCAAGCAGAAAACGTTTCTGTGCAGAGAATTCAGAGCGGTGATAAGTGTGGCTTTTGCCAAACTGCACATAAGCACCAACTGAGTGAGAAAGAAAGAAAACCGGACTCGTCAGCTCTATTGGATTTCTTCTTCTCTTCTGTTGCTCATAAGCCTCATTGAAGGAGTATCTAAGAAGAACCCCTGCTTCTGAATTAATTAGCTCATCATCACTAAGTATCACATTATCAATCTGTCGATCAAGCCTTAAACTCCCTTGAGGTGTCAACCTTGATCTTCTTAGCCAAAAAGTGTGTGCCAGTCCGTTTTTATACTCCCTCTCATAATTCACCTCCGCGAAGTTGCGGTAAGTTGCCTCATTCTCCGATCTTCTGAAAGTGATTAAAAGCAGATTATTTGGCGATCTTGGATGCATCTCACCCGGTGAGTAGAGATCATTTTCATAAACCAGCGCTATTTTGTTTTTTGGGAACTCATTCTCATGATACGATTTCTTATCAAATGAATATGTTAATTCACCTCTGTACTTCCATCTCTGATCACCAAAACCGTAAGCCACATAACTATTCATGAAGAAGTTAGGGCTTAATCTTGAATTAGAAGCAACACCGGCCCTCAGGCGCAACCCCTCAATTACATTGTAGGTGGGAAGAGTCTGAATGCGACCAAAATCAAATCTGTTTGTTTGTGGATTGCCAAGTGGAATCCAGTCATCTTTTATAAAACCTGCTACCTTGCTTAGGGTAGACGTAAAATTATTGGAGCGGGCATTTAAACTATCCTGTAACTCCTTCGAACGCAAGGCAAAGTTGTCGGGCTTCAAAAATATGACCATTTCAGAAACCAGCTGTTCCTCTAGTTTTATATACTGAATATCATATTTTTGCCTGGCAACAACAAGTATTTCGTTTTTCAATGAAACGGGAGCCTCAAATGAGAACTCCCCCACATTATCAGCAATAGTACCGTTTGGAGTATTATGAATATAAACCGCAGCATAAGGCACTGGCGTCAGATATTCTGCATCCAGCACCCTACCCTTAAACAGAATATTCTGACCATTAAGAGCACTGCTCAAGACTATTGTCAATATAAACAATATTGTTTTTCTTGTCATCATATTCCTGTTTCCACTTGTTTAATCCTTAATTCTTACAATTTTCTATACCTGACTCTTTTCGGCTCTGTATTACCCAACCTCATTTTCTTATTCTCCTCATACTCGCTGTATGATCCTTCAAAGTAAAAAACTTCCGAATTACCCTCAAAAGCAAGTATATGAGTACAAATTCTGTCAAGAAACCATCTATCGTGCGAAATAACAACAGCGCAGCCCGCAAAGGTTTCAAGCCCCTCTTCAAGCGCACGCAACGTATTCACATCAATATCGTTGGTAGGTTCGTCAAGCAACAGTACATTAGCACCTGCCTTCAGCGTAAGTGCCAAATGCAACCTGTTTCTCTCACCGCCCGAAAGCACACCGCAAAGCTTCTCCTGATCAGCACCAGAGAAGTTAAATCTTGCCAGATAAGCCCTTGAATTTATATCTCTGCCACCTACCCTGACAAACTCCGAGCCACCTGAAACAACCTGATAGACTGTCTTATCCGGGTCGATAGCTTCATGAGCCTGATCAACATAGGCAGTAACCACAGTCTCACCCACCTCAAACTTACCCGCATCCGGAGTCTCCATTCCCTGAATCAGGCGAAAAAGAGTAGTTTTACCGGCACCATTAGGTCCAATCACTCCAACAATTCCATTAGGAGGTAACATGAAATTCAGATTGTCAAACAAGAGTTTATCTCCAAAAGCTTTTGAAACACCATGAGCCTCGATTACTTTGTTACCTAAACGCGGACCGTTAGGAATAAATATCTCCAGCTTCTCTTCACGCTCTTTCTGATCCTGATTCAACATCTGTTCATAAGAGTTAATACGTGCTTTCCCTTTAGCATGACGAGCTTTAGGAGCCAGGTTAATCCACTCAAGCTCACGCTCCAGAGTCTTCCTACGCTTACTGGCTTGCTTTTCTTCCTGTTCCATTCTTTTTGTTTTCTGCTCCAGCCATGAGGTATAATTCCCCTTCCATGGAATACCCTCACCTCTGTCAAGTTCAAGAATCCAGCCGGCCACATGATCAAGGAAATAGCGGTCGTGGGTGATACAGATTACTGTACCCTTATATTGCTGCAAATGCTGCTCTAGCCAGTCAATTGACTCAGCATCCAAGTGGTTTGTCGGCTCATCCAGGAGCAACACATCGGGCTCTTGAAGTAAGAGACGACAAAGAGCAACACGGCGTCGCTCACCTCCCGACAACTCACTAATCGACTGATCCTCGGGTGGACAACGTAAAGCATCCATTGCACGTTCGAGTCTGTTATCAATACTCCACGCATCGCATGCATCCAGCTTATCCTGCAATTCAGCCTGTCGAGCAAAAAGACCATTCATTTTATCTTCATTCTCGTAATATTCGGGCAAACCAAATTTCAAATTGATATCCTCATACTCTGCAAGCAAGTCCATTACCGGCTTCACGCCCTCACGAACTATGTCAATTACAGTCTTGTCCGGATCCAACTTAGGATCCTGTTCAAGATAGCCTACCGAAAAACTTTTGTCAGAAACAACATCTCCCTGATACTCCTTCTCGATACCCGCAATGATCTTCAAGAGAGTTGATTTTCCTGAGCCGTTAAGACCAATTATACCAATTTTAGCGCCATAGTAAAACGAAAGGTAAATATCCTTCAGCACCTGCTTATGTGGCGGAAAAGTTTTGCTCACTCCCACCATCGAAAAAATAATCTTTTTATCGTCAGCCATATATGTATTTAAATATTTGTTCTTATGAAAATTGATAGAAAAAATTCAACCGCAAAGATAGTGAATTTTAGCGAATCAGCCGGAGGTTACATCAATTCCATTTAATAGATTTGCTAAGGATATATTTATTGCAAACGAACACAAAGAGTTATATTTTGTTTATATTATATAATTGTTTTATTTCAGAGCAATGATTGGTTTTCCGAAAAATATAATGAAAAAGCAAGGTATCCTGTTTATTTTGTGGGGCTGGTTATTACTTTTTACATCCCTCATCAGGTACATTGAAATGAGGGTAGTTTATTCATTTCTTGCAGAGAATATTATGAAAATATTTATAATAATTCTGCCCGTAATAGTCGTTACCTTTACAGGATACTATCTCGTTGAAATAAGCAAAGACAAAAGTGGAAGATCCACACGAAAAAAATTGTATTATCTGTGGATTTCACTTATTGGATGTATGATCCTGATTAATCTCATTCAGTATAACGTACTGCATCAAATCAATTTTAAACTGCAACACCCTCTCTTTATGGCAGTGACAGCTTTGGCAATCATAATGACAGGAGCTATTCTTAAATTCTATTACATCTCCCTGGGAGGAGTGCTTTTTGGATTACTGGCACTTGCTGCATCCTATCTTGAACTGCCTGAACAGTTACTTATCGAGTCTTTGGCCTGGTTCATAGCATTTGTTATTCCCGGGTATGTCCTGAATTATAAAGTTTCAATGAAAAAACAGGCATTAAACTTACTCACATCAAACATAAAAAAGAGTAGTTATAACGATAAGATATTCAACAAAATCAAGTTTTATTTGTTGATATTTTTTCAATTATATTATAAGTATTAATCTGATAAATTAAATAAAAAATGGAATTCAGAAGAATTATCGACATAGATATCAGGGAGATGGACGAGACAGCTCTCGAAAAATCGTGGGAATGGCTGAATGATCCCGAAATAAAAAGACTCACGATAACTCCCGATTTCTCTAAAGAATCACAGAGAAAATGGTTCGAAAGTATTAAAAACAGAAGCGACTACTGGGTTATTGCCGGCTGGCATAACGGAGAGCCCATTGTAATTGCAGGACTCAAGCATATAAATGGAAAAGATGCCGAAATATTTGGTTACATAGGCAATAAAGATTACTGGGGAAAAGCTGTTGCTGCAGATGTAATGAGCAAAATTCACGAGCACGGCAAATCTATCGGTCTCGAATCTATTTACTCCACGATGTTAAAAGACAACCGAAACTCTATTCGATTACACACCAGGTTTGGTTATAAATTAGAGAAAGAACTTGATGAAGAACGTATAATGATGAGGATACCGCTATAATTTTCAGATTTTTGATAAAAAATATTTCATTCAAATGAAAAGAAATTGTATTTTTGTGAATCGATTAGATTTTAGGGTTTAAACATAGAACACTTTTAACAAATAAAATTCAATAAAGTATGATTAAAGTAGGTATTAACGGATTCGGTCGCATCGGACGCTTAGTTTTCCGTGCTGCTCA
>JAQUIZ010000032.1:3305-11118 GCA_028683355.1 Fermentimonas sp. | reverse complement strand
CTAACAGGTATGTCACTACGTGTTCCTACACTTAACGTTTCTGTAGTAGACCTTACAGCTCGTCTTGAAAAAGAAACTACTTATGAAGAAATTTGCGCAGCAATGAAAGAAGCTTCAGAAGGAGAATTGAAAGGTGTTCTTGGCTATACTGACGAAGCAGTTGTTTCAAGCGACTTCATCGGTAACCCACACACTTCAATCTTTGACGAAAAGGGTGGTATTCAATTGAGTCCTAATTTTGTTAAAGTACTTTCATGGTATGATAACGAATGGGCTTTCTCTGTAAAACTTCTCGATCTTATCGCTCACATGAATACAGTAAATGCATAAGCAAACGCATTAATACTAAGGTTATATAAAATGAAAACGCCTCCTATTGGGGGCGTTTTTTTATAACTTTATTTAAGGGCCAGACACAAACAGCACAAAAAAGCCGGATATATCATACCCGGCTTCTTCTTTTTTTTCCTGTACAAGAGTAATCTATGCCGGGTGAATTGACTCGGTGGGACAAACATCAGCGCATGCGCCACAGTCTGTACAAACCTCTGCGTCGATTACATAAATATCGCCTTCAGAGATTGCATCCACAGGGCATTCATCGATACATGTTCCACAAGCAATACAAGTGTCGTCTATTACGTAAGCCATAATAAATAAAAAGTTTAGTTATTAAAATGATTTATATTATGCAAAGTTACTGTTTTTATTTAATCAGAAAAATCTTTCTGATTTATTTTATTGCTATTTGTAACAGGTCTCGATAATTTCTTCAATCTACTCCATGGTAATAAAATCTGTGTCATAACAAGACTTTGCCTGTAAATTGGCTGTACCAAGTCCAAATCCACTACGTATCTGCTTCATTATCTCTTCATATCAACATCATATTTCAATGAGGAGATGAAAGCTCTTGTATAGCTTATGTGAAAGGGTTGCCCTTTTGGAAAACCGCATTATAGAGAATTTAAGCTATAGTTCTAATCATTTAAAACAATAACTTGTAATTATATGCGTTTATTCTCTATGAGTAATAAAATAGTATACATTCTGCTGTTTTTGTCGCTTTCGGCTAATATAAATGCACAGCACCGTAAACTGCAAAACCTGCCATATGCTGACAGGAGAATTTTCCATCTGGGATTCACACTTGGCTTGCATACTCAGGATCTGATACTATCGCATTCAGGTTTCATGAATGAAAATGGAGAGGTCTGGTTTTCAGAAATTCCCGAATATTCTCCTGGGATTGCGGTTGGGTTGATTGGTGATATGTATATTAATGATTATCTGAATCTGAGATTTGTTCCCACTCTGTACTTAGGAGATAAATTATTTATGTTCAAAGAGCATATATCAGGTGATGAATTCAGTTTGCGAATACGAAGTAATTACATTTCTATTCCCGTCTATCTTAAATTATCTGCCCGCAGAACTGATAATTTCCGCCCATACATACTTATGGGAGGATATAATAATTTAGAATTGGCACGGAAGAAAAACCTTGCTGTACTTCTGAAACAGAATGATTTTGGTATTGAATTTGGTATAGGTTGCGATTTTTATTTACCAATGTTTAAACTTGCCCCTGAACTTAAGTTCAGCTTTGGATTGATAGATGTTCTTGAAAAAGACAGAGTGGATTTAAAAGATGAGGAAGTGCTTAAGTATTCCAACTCACTTTCAAAGGCTACAACCAGAATGATAACTCTTAGTTTGAATTTCGAATAGGATTTCTAATTCCTAAAAATTGAATTAAATGTTTTCTTTCCTGTATAGAATTTCAGCAATATACTTTTTTTGTATTGTGAGGGTATACTCTTCAAGGTAGTTTTCTTCAGATTCTCTTTTCTTATTAATTTGTAAGACTTACGCAACTTAAAAAAATCTCCGTATGCATCTATAATTGCATGTGCACTTTTAAACTCTCCTTTTAGTATCAGGTGAATATATGCAAGAAAATCAAAAATAAAACGTATCAGAAAAGTTACAATTAGAGATCCGTCAGGCACATTCTTGAATAACATTAGCAGATTGTTTCGGAAATTGAGATACATCTTTTTAGGATTATCCTTACTCAGCGAAGCACCACCAACATGGTATACAACAGACGAAGGAATGCACATTATTTTTCTACCTCTTGCATTTAAGCGCCAGCAAAGATCTATTTCTTCCATGTGTGCAAAAAAGCGACCGTCCAGCCCACCAGTTTCAATAAAATCCTTTACTCTAACACATAAGCAGGCTCCTGTAGCCCAAAAGATCGGTATTTCTTCGTCATACTGCCCTCTGTCCTCTTCTACCAGCTCAAGTATTCGGCCTCTGCAAAAAGGGTAACCAAATCTGTCGATAAATCCACCGGATGCACCTGCATATTCAAACATATGTTTCTCTTTATATGAAAGGATTTTTGGTTGAACAGCAGCAACTTCAGGATGATTATCCATATAGGTGATTAAAGTCTCTAACCAGCCGTATGTTGTTTCCACATCTGAATTCAGAAGCACAACATACTCAGAATCAAGCTGCTGAAGTGCTTTATTATAACCATCAGCAAAGCCATAATTCTTATCAAGTATGATCAGTTGAATATCTGGAAAATTTTCATTCATAAAACCCACGGAGTCATCAGTCGATCCGTTATCTGCAACTATCACCCTACTCACTTCACTTTGAGTATGCTCTATTACTGCAGGAAGAAACTGCTCCAATAGCTTCTTTCCGTTCCAGTTTAATATTACGACTGACGTTTTAATATTCTGATTTTTCGAATTCATATACCTCCTACGATTGTTTTTCCACAGGATATTTTTTAAACTTCCAGCGGTTATGTGACCACAGATAATATGCCGGTTCCTTTTTAATTGTCTCCTCAAGTTTATTTATATATCGCTCCATAATTTCAAATTCAGGCTCATTTGAAGCATCAGGGGTGATAACATAAAACTTGCCAACATAGTATCCTCTTTTAACTTTTGTGATATCCAGATAAACAATCGAAAAGCTAAGTAGTTTAGCTATTCTCTCCATTCCTGTCTGCACAACTGCATCCTGATTCATAAACGTTGTCCAGTAGTGTCCGGTGCTTTTTGGAGGACGCTGATCTGTAAGGAAACCCACTACAACCCTTTCCCCGTTATTCCTTGATTCAATCAATTTTCTGTATAAACTGTTCATCTCAATTGGAATAGCTTGAAAACGACCTCGTATTTCAAGGAAAAGTTTGTCAAATGCATTAGAGTGGAGTTCTTTGTATACAAGTCCTTGCTTCACTCCGGGTGACAGATGGAATCCTAGTGTTGTTACCCACTCCCAGTTTGCGTAATGGCCAAGACTCAGGATACATGAATTACCGCTTGCTGTCAGCCTGTTTATCATTTCCGGATTCTCAAATTTCATCCGTTTTTGCACCTCCTCATCAGAGATATGAAGAGTTTTTATTGTCTCCACGAAATAGTCACACAGATGACGGTAAAAATCCTTTTCTATCCTGATAATTTTCTTCTCGGATTCACAGGGAAAAGAGTTTTTAATATTACGCCTTACCAACTTTCTGCGATATCTTACTACATAATAGATTAAAAGGTAAAGAATATCTGATATTAAATAGAGAACAGAAAATGGCAAAAGAGCGTGAAGGTATGTCACTCCATACAACAGCTTGTAACCTATACTTTTCTTATTTCGCTCCCCGTCGTCCATTAAAAGATTGATTTCATTGCCATTTCATTTTCATCATACTCTCCTACCTCAACTTCCATTACCCTGTTAATATATTGAGGATCGTAATCTGAATAAAGTTTTATATAATTTTCGGTGAATCCATGCATCCTTTTTCCATGTTTTGTATGCTCGAACAGTACTTTTTTCCTGGTTCCTTTCATAGATTCCATAAACACCCTGTGCTTTTCATCTGAGATGTCAAGTAATGCTTTGCTACGAGCGTGTTTAGTTTTCGGATCTACAGCATAATCAATATTAAGTGCCTGTGTACCCGGACGTTCTGAATAAGTGAAGACATGAAGTTTAGATATATCGAGTGACTGAATAAAGTCTTTGCTCTCATTAAAATAATCATCTGTTTCTCCACGCACTCCTACAATTACATCCACACCAATAAATGCATCCGGAAGAATAGTTTTTATCTTCTCTATTTTATGACGAAACAGGGCTGTATCATACTTTCGTTTCATAAGTGAAAGTACTGCATCACTCCCTGCCTGCAGTGGCATATGAAAATGTGGCGCAAACCTTTTTGATCCTGCTACAAAATCTATTATTTCATCAGACAACAAATTAGGCTCTATTGAAGAAATACGATAGCGTTTTATTCCCTCCACATTGTCAAGCTCCTTCAACAGATCCAGAAAGTTCTCTTTTGTAGTGTGACCAAAATCACCAATATTTACTCCGGTAAGAACAATCTCCTTACCACCCTCTTGAACAACCTGTTCAGCCTGTTTTACGAGATCGGCAATTGAGCCGTTTCTACTTCTTCCCCTAGCAAAGGGTATTGTACAAAAAGAGCAGAAATAGTCGCATCCATCCTGTACCTTAAGAAAGTACCTTGTGCGGTCATCTGCCGAAACTGAAGGTACAAAAGATCTTATCCTGTGTGTCTTTGAAGTTATAACCTCACCTTTATCTTTTTTCTTCAGGTCATCAAGATACTGAACTACGTCAAGCTTTTGTTCTGCACCTAATACTAAATCCACTCCTTCAATTTCCGCAATATCATCTGGCTTCAATTGTGCATAGCAACCTGTTACCACTACAAATGCATTTGGGTTCTCCTGAATTGCTTTTCTTATGGCTTGTCGCCCTTTTTTATCTGCAAGTTCAGTTACGGAACAGGTGTTAATTACACATATATCAGCCTGTTGTCCTTTGCGTACACGAGTAATTCCGGAATTGTACAGCTGTCTGCCAATTGCCGATGTTTCAGCAAAATTAAGCTTACACCCCAGAGTATAGTAAGCGGCAGTTTTATTTTGAAATATAGAATGATCAATCATAATCAGCAAAATTACAATTTTTGTCTTAATTTATTGTCATCTTTTCTTTGATAATAGATTTTTACCAATTATTTTTGCACAAGACTTACAAAAGTGTGCAGTCGCTTAAACAAAAATTATGATCGAACAGAATTTCATCAAAACATACGAAAACAGCTTTAAAAAAAACTGGGAACTACCTGCATTAACTGATTACAAAGGAGATACATCTTATACATATGGCGAACTTGCACGTGAAATTGCAAAGCTTCATCTTCTTTTCTCTGAACTTGGTATTGAAAAAGGAGATAAAATATCACTTGTAGGCAAGAACCACTCCTCCTGGTCTATCCTTTTCATGGCAACCATTACTTACGGAGCGGTTATAGTACCCATTCTTCACGAATTTAACCCTGAGAGTGTGGAGTCTATTATTGATCATTCAGAATCAAAACTGGTTTTTATAAATAATGCCTTATGGGAAAATATCAATAAGGATAATGTAAAAGTGACTACTATTGAATCACCCTCCTTCACACTACTTAAAAGTATTGGTGATAATACTGACGAGATAGTTAATTCGATAGACTTTAGGTTTAAACAATCCTATCCGGATGGTTTTTCAAAGAAGGATATTAAATATGCCAAAGTTGATAACAGTGAAGTCGTTTGTATTAACTACACCTCAGGAACAACAGGATACAGTAAGGGTGTTATGATTACTGCCAATAATTTTGCAGGGAATATAACTTATGCAGATAAGCTAAATCTGCTTTTTGCAGGAGAGCGTATTCTGGCTTTTCTACCTATGGCACATGTTTACGGCTGCGCTTTTGATTTTCTATACTCTCTCTCCACAGGTGTTCACATTACTCTGCTTGGCGTATCCCCCACACCTCAGAATCTAATAAATGCTCTTGACGAAGTAAGGCCTAATATCATAATTACCGTACCCCTTATATTCGAGAAGATATATAAAAAGAAAATACTGCCGGTTATATCTCAGCCTGTTGTAAAATTCTTGCTAAAGATAAAAGGTGTAGACAAACTGATCCTTAACAAGATAAAAAAATCCATTATTAAATCTCTTGGTGGAAATTTCAGGGAGGTAGTAATTGGTGGTGCCGCATTAAATGCCGAAGTTGAAGCTTTTTTCCACAGGATGCAATTCCCTTTTACGGTAGGTTACGGTATGACTGAGTGCGCACCGCTGATAGCTTACGATCACCACAAAGATTTTGTACCAACATCCTGTGGTTCAGTTTTAAAAGATATAATGGAAGCGCGTATCGACTCAACAGATCCGGAAAATATTCCAGGTGAAATTCAGGTCAGGGGAGAAAATGTCATGAGTGGATACTACAGAAATTCTGAAGCTACAAAAGCAGCTTTCACCGATGACGGATGGCTCAAAACAGGTGATTTAGGAATCATGAGAGGTAGCAGGTTATTTATAAAAGGTCGCTTAAAAACAATGATTCTTTCTGCAAATGGTCAGAATATTTACCCTGAAGAAATCGAATCAAGACTAAACAACCTTCCTTATATATCTGACAGTGTGGTTGTTTTGCGTGAGAATAAGCTGGTTGCCCTGATATATCCTGATAAAGATGCTTTAAGATCAAACAATATTTCTTCTGAGGAACTGATAGAAATAATGGAGGTTAATAAGGGCTTGCTTAATAAGGCAGTCGCCAAATATGAAAGATTGAGCGGAATTGAAATCATGGAAAATGAATTCGAGAAAACTCCTAAGAAAAGTATAAAGAGATATTTGTATCAGTAATTTTTGTTCGAAGTGGCGTTTTTTGTTATCTTTACTGAATATATTGATAATCAAACACTTATAAGTTCTGTTTATATTATATTTATGTTACTTATAAGTTGATAAAAAAACAGTAATTTATGAAGAAAACAACTTTATTTTTATTTTTAGGAACATTTTTGTATTTAGCAGCATGTACTCAGCCGGCAGGTAATCAGAACCAGTCTGAAACTACAGTGACTGAAGTTACTTCTGAAGTGGAATTCAAAGATTTCGGTCCAGACCCTTTTGTGTTTAATATTGAGGATTACACTGTTCAGAACGAAACTTACAGGACTTCAATATGGACAGGTACATATATGCAGATGACTGTAATGAGTATTCCTGCTGGTGGTGATATCGGAGAAGAGATGCACCCTGATATTGACCAATTCCTTCGCGTAGAAGCAGGAAGTGGAATAATCTATATGGGTGACGAGGAAGGCATTTTTAATTTTGAGGAACGGGTGGAGCATGATTTTGCAATCTTTATACCGGCAGGAAAATGGCACAATCTCGTAAATGATTCTAATGAGCCACTAAAGGTGTATTCAATATATTCTCCTGTAGAGCATCCTCACAGCACTGTACATAAAACCCAGGAAGAGGGTATCGCAGCACATGAACATGAACATTCTCACCAACATTGACTGTTGCAATTGCGTGTAAATCAGGCCGAAAGAATATATAACAATATTTAACTATACTTTTTTCATTAAAACATGCTATATAACATGTTTTTGATGTATTTTTGCATCGTTTTTAGACGAACGTTTTCTAATAGCACACTGACTACATGTCAGTTAAACCTTTTATTAGCACGTAAGAAAGAGAACATTTTAATTTTGTGAACAAAATTATTTATCGTTTAAATTTTTCTAAAAAAATGAAGAAAGTATTGTTTTTAGTTGCTACAATTGCAACATTAGGTTTAGTTTCTTGCAACAACGCACAGGTAGATGCTGAAAAAGCCAGACAGGACAGTCTTGCCGAAGTAGCAAGAGTTGACAGCATT
>JAQUIZ010000032.1:0-3205 GCA_028683355.1 Fermentimonas sp. | reverse complement strand
TGACAGCATTCAGGCTGTTATCGAAGCTGAAGCTGCTGCTGCAGACACATTAAATCAAGTTGTTGAAGAAGCTGCTTCTAATCTGTAAGAAAAGTTGCGTGCTTAGCGGAACCACCTCAAAAGGGTGGTTTTTTTATTTGTTGTTACCACAAAAATAGTAACTTTGTTCAACACATATTATGTTATGCAGATGAGGAAAATCACATTTATAATTCTATCTCTGGTAATTATCTCAGGGTGTAACCAAAGAGCAAATACTTATTTTGAGAAAGAACTCTCTTTTCCTGATTTTGTTACCTCAGATCAAAAAGTAAAGCTTGCTGCTTACGTTATACCAACGCAGAGTCAGTATGAATGGCAAAAACTTGAGCTTACGGCATTTATCCATTTTGGAATAAATACGTTTACGGGTATGGAATGGGGAGAAGGAAATGAAGATCCTGAGCTGTTCAATCCTACTGCATTTGATGCAGAACAGTGGGTTACAACTTTACAGAACGCAGGTTTTAACATGATTATACTAACTGCTAAACACCATGACGGTTTTTGCCTGTGGCCAACTAAAACCACTTCATATTCTGTTGAATCATCACCCTGGCGAAATGGCAATGGTGATGTTGTAAAAGAAGTGAGGGATGCCTGTGAGAAGTATAATATGAAATTTGGAGTTTATTTGTCACCATGGGACCGCAATGCTGAAAGTTATGGTAACTCTCCGGCTTATAATGATTTTTTTATTCAACAGCTGATTGAACTGCTCACCAACTACGGCGATATTCACGAAGTATGGTTTGATGGAGCTAATGGTGAAGGTCCTAATGGAAAAGTTCAGGAATACAATTGGTCTCGTTTCTATCATGTAATTGACAGTCTACAGCCTACTGCTGTCAAAGCAATCATGGGCAATGATATCAGATGGGTAGGTAATGAAACCGGTTTGGGAAGAGAAACTGAATGGAGTGTTACTCCTCTTCAGCCAAGTATAAGCGATGTGATAGTAAATGAGAATATACATCTGAATATCTCCCCTACTTCTGATGACCTCGGAAGCAGGAATCTGATAGAAGAATCAAATACAGTTTACTGGTATCCTTCTGAAGTTGATGTATCTATTCGCCCTGGATGGTTTTATCATGAAGAAGAAAATCATCAGGTAAAAACTTTAAGCGAACTGGTTGATATCTATTTTCAATCAGTTGGTATGAATTCAGTTTTGCTCCTGAATGTTCCTCCTGATAGAAGGGGCAGAATTCATGAGATAGATGCAGAGAGGCTCAGACAGTTCGGAATATATATCAGCAACACTTTCAGTGACAATAAGCTAACTGATGGTGATGTTTTATGGAGAGCAGGATCGGGTGACTCACGAGAGTATAATATCATGCCCGGTGAAACAATAAATACTATTATGCTTCAGGAGGATATCAAGAGGGGTCAGCGAGTTGAAGATTTTATTGTTGAAGGATTAATCAACAATGAGTGGAGAGTTCTTGCAAAAGGAACTACAATAGGTTATAAGCGATTATTAAGATTGCCGGACACTGATGCAGCAAAACTCAGATTAACTATTACCGGAACCCGAGATATCGCCAATATTCAGAAATTTGGTGCATATTATGCTCCTAAACTGTAATAGAATACAAAATATTGGAGTTGATAAAAAAATGAATAATAAATGAAAATCAAAATATATGATTAACAAAAACAGTATTACATTTTTCGTTTGTCTATTATTTACAGCTACTCTTCAGGCACAAAACATCGGAGATATTTTCAAATCAATGCCTGCAGAATTATTACCCGGTATTTCTGAGGGCAATAAAACTATGCTTCTGGTAGACACAGCTGAAACTTCTGTTCCTTATATGTTTGGAGAGATCAGAAAAGTTGAACATGGGAGTGATTACATTAAAGTTCAGACTTCAGCCAGAGGAAATACTCAGTTGAAGCTTCTTCCTGTATCTCAGGACTCAGTAATTGTTTGTGTAATTAAAACCGTATGTGGCGGTGTAGGTGGTGATGTGTGCGATAGTGATATCTCTTTTTACTCCAATAAATGGGAAAAACTTGACAGTAATGCTTTCCTGTACGGAGTTTCAGCAGAAACTTTCTTCGATTCTTCACAAAAAGAGTCGGAAAATTATAAATATGCCCTATCTTTGCCGGATATTTCCCCGATATCTGCTGAATTTAATAAAGATAACAGCGATTTATTGCTGATATTTAATTACAAAAAGCATTTATCTGCTAATCAGATAGCAGGAATAACACCCTTTCTGAAGAGCGATTCCATTACATTAAGATGGAAAGATTCCTCTTTCAGATGATAAAATAACATGCACCCGTAGTTCAATGGATAGAATACCGGATTCCGGTTCCGACGATGCGAGTTCGATTCTCGCCGGGTGTACTAATTGCCAAAAGTATCTCCTTTGCTAACATCACCACTTTCCATACCCAATCGGAACCAGTAAGTACGTTCAGCTGATGTACCGTGTGTGAACGAGTCGGGCACAGTATAACCCATTGATCGCTTCTGAATCGTATCATCACCTACAGCAGTAGTGGCACTGATTGCTGATTCCAAATCGCCAGCTTCAAGCTTTATTATATTCATTCGCTGAGCATGATGCACCCATACACCTGCCAGAAAATCTGCTTGAAGCTCAAGCTTTACATTAAGCTTATTGAATTCTGTTTCACTTATTCTGCCTCTGTACTGATTTACCTGATCAAGTATACCTAGTAGCTTTTGCACATGATGTCCCACTTCATGGGCTGTGACGTAAGCCATTGCAAGATCTCCTTTTGCTCCAAAATCGTTTCTCAGCTGATGGAAAAAGTTCAGATCGATATACATCTTATAATCAGCAGGACAATAAAACGGACCAACAGATGAAGTGGCTCCACCGCATTCTGAAGTAGTGGCATCCGTGAATGTAACCAATGTAGGGTTCTGATAATTTTGCTGCAGTTGAGTTCTGAAAATTTCACTCCATACTTCATTTGTACTATTAAACACTCCCAGGGTAAACACCTTCAGCTCTTCATTTTCATTTACTCTTGAAGGGTCAACAACTTCGGTCGATTCATCTCCCGGAGAGATACTGTTTACTATATTTACAGCCTCAAACGGATCTTGCCCAAGTAGGAGTGCGATTAGGGCAACTATCACCGCTCCTACTCCTCCGATAACAGCCTTTTT
>JAQUIZ010000031.1:3208-25571 GCA_028683355.1 Fermentimonas sp. | reverse complement strand
GCACTTATAATACCGAAACAACCTATTATAATTAAAGGCCATCCGGTATTTAATGTAAGATAAATGCCAATTGCTATTCCCACTAAAAGAACGCTTATGCTATAACGTAAGATTGTTTTAGGCTTGAATACACCTTCTACTAAAAGCTTGGGTGGTCCGTTCTTCACTTTTACATCTACCCCATGTATGAAATCCTGATATTCATTCATCAGGTTTCCTGACATCTGGAAGATGATAGCACCTAATAGTCCGATTATTCCGAATAACCAGTTAGATTCTGCAACTGCACCGATATTATAGAGATAAAAAACATATGAGATTGCCATTAGTGCAGCACTCCCTGATGCAGGAAATGCCCAGGGTTGTGATACAATAATCCAGTTCTTCAATTTGCCTTCACCATCCATAATTATAATTTTTGCAGTACGCAGACTTATTAGTTTCTATTTACAACAACTTGTCATTAAACATTTTAAGTGTCTCGAGAACATTGCTCTTAACATTAATAAAATGCTCTATTCCCTGAGCTTTAAGCTCATCCATACAAGCAGGCGCACCGGCTATCACTAACAGTTTGTTGCTATCCTTAAGCATTTCATTCGCTTCCGGAGCAAACACTGGGTATTCATCATCACTTGAACAGAGTACGATTACGTCTGCACCTTTTTCTTTTGCAGCTTTAACTCCTTCTTCAACTGTTTTGAAACCAAGGTTATCAATAATTTCATAACCTGCACTTGCAAAGAAATTGCTGGAGAACTGAGAACGAGCTAGTCGCATTGCAAGGTTACCGATTGTGAGCATGAACACTTTTGGACGTTTGCCACTCTTCTCAGTAGCAAGTCTGAGCTCATTAAACTGATCAGCAAGTCTGTTCTTATTAAGACTTTTTAGTGGAGTTGGTCCTTGTGAGTTACCACATCCGCAGCCACACCCTACTGTACTTTCATCAATCTTATCACTCATCGTTTCATTGAAATTAGGATACTGGTTAGTACCCAGCATTATCTCCCTGCGATTGGCAATTGCATTGAAACGTTCGTCAGCAGTTTTGTTTATTGCATCCTGAACTGCACCTGATTTAAGTGAGTTATAAAAACCTGCCTCTTCTGTCTCAAGGAAAAGCTTCCAGGCTTGTTCTGCAAGTGAGCTGGTTAGTGTTTCGATATAGTATGAACCTGATGAAGGATCAGTTACTTTATCAAAGTGTGCTTCTTCTTTTAATAAGAGTTGCTGGTTTACTGCGATACGTTCTGCAAATTCTGTAGGTGTTTCAAAAGCTTCGTCGAAAGGACGTACAGTTAGTGAATCAACTGAGCCCAATGTAGCTGACATGGCTTCTGTCTGTGTACGCAGTAAGTTAACATAAGGGTCGTACAGTGACTGATTGAAGCTTGATGTGATGGCATGAATATTCATTTTTGCTGCACAACGGCAGGTACCATCATCAGCCTTATTATCGCAATCGTGCGGACATGGCGGTTTATAGGCATTAACAACTTCAGCCCAGAGCCAGCGGGCAGCACGGAATTTAGCTATCTCCATGAAATAGTTTGATCCTACACCGAATTTGAATTTGATCTTTTTTGCTGCTGTTGAAGGTTCAACACCATTTTCAATTAGTTTGGATAAAACCTGGTTTCCGTAAGAGAGACTATAACCCAGCTCCTGATAGCCGTAGGCACCGGCATCATTCATCATGTTACCTGTTACGATTATTGATCGGTAACGTGGAAGAGGAGCGGTAATATTTACTATCTCCACTGCTTTTTCTACCCAGCTTGGTTCATCTACTCCCTTTTTCAGTATTTTCCTGAATGGGTCAAACTCAACTGAACCAAAGCATTTCATAACATCGAGGTTTTGGCCTTTGATGTAATCTACTACCAATTTTGCAAGATCGATAGTACGTGAAATACAGGTCTTGAAGTTTAATTCTACCTTGTCGGGAGCAATTCCCTGAAGTAATATTGCCAGGTTTTCGGCAGAAAGGTGCTGTTTAGGCACGTTGAAACCGAATGAAGTAACACCTTTTTCAAGCAAAACAAGTGCTTTCTTGTTTGCTTCGGCAAAATCTACTACCTTAATCTCCTGACGGACACACCAATTGTTATCCTTCTTTGTGCTTCTCACATAGGGGAATTGTCCGGGCAAGCTTTCAAGTGCATTAAAACCCTCGATATCTTCAGCACGATAAAATGGATTTACATTAAAACCCTCTTTAGTTCTCCACACCAGTCTCTTTTGGAAATCTGCACCTTTTAGGTCTTTGGTGACAACTTCCATCCACTCATCGGCAGAAACAGGAGGAAAATCTGTAAAAAGTTTCTCTCTCTGATTACTCATATTTACTTTATTTATTATTTTGAAGTTTTTAGTACTTTAATTGAAAGTGAATATTTACTGACTTATTATTAGTTAATCAGTAAGGATATCTATTTTAAATACATATTGATTAATACACGGCTAAACAGTTTATTTAAGAGCGACAAAAATACAATATTTTGCTCTCATTTAAAACTATTTAGATTAAAAAACTCACTCGGCAGATTTGAGATCAATGAGAAGTTCGGTAATTTTCCTTACAACAACTTCTGCATATTTCCTGCCCTTCTCTGCAGTTGATTTTTTTGGATTACCGATTCCGGTATCTTTAGAGACCTCATCCCAGTCACGAGGCATCCATCCTATTTTTTTATTTAATGCTGATAGTTTAACAGGTTGAACTGATCCGTCGCCGGCACTGTCCATATTAACCAGCTCGGGATGATAATGCAGCATTACAGATGTTTCCTGTTCACCGGCATGTTCATCTGGACTTTCCTCGAAATAGTTTTGAGTGGGCTCTAATGTCCACCAGTCCACTACCACAATACGGAAATCAGGGTATGCCATATTCAGATCTCTTACGTAAGGTTTAAAGGTATTGCCACCATGACCGTTAATAATGACCAGTTTACGTATCCCTTGTGCCTGAAGTGATGTTACTATATCGGTTAGTATATACTTCTGAGTTTCGCTTCTTGTATGCACGCAAAATGGTTTGTTCCACTGACCGATATTCTGAGATCCAAAATATACAGGTGACATAACCATACAGGTGACTCCCTTTTCGTAAGCTGATTCAGCTGCATCGCCTGCAATCTCGTATGTAAGAATGCAGTCTGTAAGATAAGGAAGATGATAGTTGTGAGGTTCTACAGCACCCCAGGGAAGAATTGCAATATCATAATCGTGTTGGATCACTTCACCCCAGTTGGTAAGTGGGATATTGAGAAAACTTTTTTTTGACATACTGTTAAGATTTTATAGTCTTACATTGATATCAAACCATTTCGTAAACAGTAGAAGGTAAGTCCCGAAACAGTTTTAATACCTGTTTTGTTAATAATATTTTTTCTGTGAGTTAATACTGTATTGAGACTGATATTCAGCATCTCGGCTATCTCTTTATTGAGTAAGCCCTGTACAATGAGCCTGAGAATCTCTGTTTCGCGGTTTGTGAGATGATGAGTCTCTTCTTCAGTGCGGTTAGAGATCTCATTTACAATAGAATGCTGAAGCTGTCTTATCCCTGATATATCAAGTTGGTTTAATTTAGGCTGAAGCACCTTTTCGCGAAGCCTGTTGTGCGCTTCAAGATCTTTCTCGAATGAATGTATAGAAAAGATGACTGCGTAACAGAGGTTTTGATTATACTCTGTTGAAAGATGTTTGATCAGTATATTTTTTAAATCATGCAGCAGCTCGTCAGGGAAATCCTCATCGTAATTTGCTATTTTTTTGAGGTAGTTGGTCATCCTCTCCTTGAACTTCATGAATAGCTGTCTGAGCATTCCCAGCTCTTTATTGCCAGATCCGTTGTTATTGTTTGAATGATTGTTTTCTGAGTCATTTACTGAACTGCTTAAAGCAATAAAGGCATTTAAGTGCTTCTCGATGTTTGGCATCAGTTCATGTATATAATTCTCTACAGTGTGCTGAAAGTAATCGGCAATTGATTCTGTCTCAATCAATTCAAGCATATCAGGAACATAATCCTCGTTAAGGTAAACATTCAGGACAGTTATAATAAGTCCGGGATCAAGGTTGTTCTCTTCACACAACTCTTCAAGAGTTTTATCTCCTACACCGAGTCTGATTCCAAAACGATTAAGTACGGGTATCAACTCATTGTGTTCACTTAACACATCAGCAATGACAGTATGTAGGTTTAGCAATCTCACTTAATTACATTAAATTTAATTATGACCGGATGATATTAATCTTTTCCTTTTACGCTCACGGTTAAAGTGCTGTATAGCATCTATTGGATGAATAAACAGCATGCGTGGACCTGAGTATCGCATTACTTCTTTTATCTTTTTACGCATATCGCTTTTATAGCAATGTACTGTACATGTGCCACATGTGGGCTTGTTATCACCGAAAGGGCAACGCTCAAGCCGTTGTAATGCATAATTGTTAAGTGAGTCGCACTCTTCACACAAGCCTTTTCCTTGCTTATGTTTGGAGTGACAATATATGGTAATCATCTTGCTGACAACCTTTTTTTCGCCTTCATTCATTTGTTATTCTCGAATTGAGTCCAAATTTAGCAATTTTCTTTTTTTTCGCCAAATAAGATAACTCATTCACTCTTTATTAACAGATAATTACCATCTGACATCTCTTGAATTTGATAGCCTTCGTTAAGTTCAATTTCCCAACCTTCACCTGTGATCAGATCTTCGGTTATCTCTAAAGGTTTTGATACGATGACCCAGCGCCAGTCGGACCTTAACAGAGCGCCCCCCTCTTTTACTGTAAGAACTCCCCAGTTATCATTTATCGTGACTGTAGGGTATACTGTTCCTTCGTCTTCATCAAGCGGGACGAGATTTTTAGGGTTAAACGACATTTTCATATCTTCGAGTCGTATTTCGAGGTGTGGCTGATCTAAAAACTTATCACGGTATTCGTCAAGAACAGAGTTATTTGTTACTGCTCTTTTTGTTTCCTGATCAACTATCTTTCGCCAGTCATAATCTTCAGCAACCTGTTTTACATATGTCTGCAGGAGGATACGCGAATCCATCCCGAAAGCTTCGGAAAAGAAATCGGTGAGATCAGTTTCATTATCTACTTTTTTATTCCAGAAATAGTCCTTCTGTTGAAGAAAAAAGCCATATACCGGAGTTGTTTCGTAGGCAAAAGACCTTACAAAAGAGGGTGTTTCCTCAAAGCTGTTGATTCGGTGAATCAGATACTCGCGCCACTCCCATTTATCGCGACCGCTCATGATTTGTCCGGTGTAAGTTGCCAGTCCTTCAAGAATTTCCAGACTATTTTCTGAAACCTGAGAACCTCTGTAAATCATCTGACGATATTTTCTGAAAATCAATGCATTGCGGAGGTGCTCTTCTGATTTATTTAATCTGTTTGCTCTTAATGCAGCTTCTAACGCAGCCAGCTCGAGCCGCAGGTATATTCTGCCATCCTTCAGATCAAGGTGATTATTTTCCTCTCTTAAAGGCTTAAAACCAAGTGATGGCTGCGCACTGTGAAAAAGTTCGTGAGTAGCTAAATCAATCCGGTCATATCTTTTTTCAGGCAAAGGCAACTCGAGCATTGCCCACCGGGTACCGTTCCAGGTGATATCTGTATTTGAGACGGGCAGCTCACGAGGCAGTATGCCAACAAAAACTCCGTCTTTGGTTGTCAGCTCTTTATTAGCATCCTGAACATTTGCAAAAGCTTCTCTGGTTTGAGGGTCAACTAAAAGAACCGGGCCGTAAATATCTTTATCCCATAATGTAGTATGACTTTCTGTTGCTTCTCTGATTTGGTTAAAAAAAGTCACAATCTCATCTGCAGAGTACTTTGAAGACTGAGCAACAACTGTTGCAGTCAATAGAAATATTAACCATAAGCAGAAGAGTCGTTTCATAACTAAGTAGTTTTAGCATAAACTACACACTATTATCCATAATCTTAGCAGAAAGACGGGTCACCCATTTTCTGGGTATAAATCGTATACCGAAAGGTGCAAGCTTGTTTTGAGTGCCATGAATAACGGTGGACTTGCCTTTCAACATTGCTTTGTAACCCAGTTCGGCTACCTCTCCGGAACTTGCTATTTTTACACTCTTCACAAGTTGTGAGGCATTCATTCCTGAAACTTCACCAAAATTGGTGCTGGTGGGACCGGGACAAAGAGTTGTTACTGTTATTTTATCTTTTCTCAGTTCGTGCCCGATTGCTTCGGAGAAACTGAGAACGAATGCTTTTGAGGCAAAATAGACAGCCATCATTGGTCCTGGCTGAAATGCAGCTGTTGAAGAAATATTGAGAAT
Source organism: Fermentimonas sp. (assembly GCA_028683355.1). Classification (GTDB taxonomy): domain Bacteria; phylum Bacteroidota; class Bacteroidia; order Bacteroidales; family Dysgonomonadaceae; genus Proteiniphilum. The sequence goes on along the minus strand of JAQUIZ010000031.1, from coordinate 19,236 downwards.
TCTACCCGGCTTTCTGCCTTTAATATCTTTAATAAAAAGGTGACAAAAGTGAGTAAGCGTTGTCACATTTAGTGATATCATCTTTTCATATGTATCCCATTCAGTTTCGGCAAAAGATCCATAATCGCCGAAACCGGCATTATTTACAAGATAATCTATATCAAGATTAATTGCTTTTATTTCATCAAAAACAGTCTGAGCTGATTCAGGCTGACTGAGATCTATCTTGAAGGTATTAACGGAAACCTGGTATTTCTCTTCGAGCTGATCTTTTAAGATATCCAGTTCTTTCCCGCTTCTTGCAACTAATATAAGATTGCAACCATCCTTTGCAAAAAGATGAGCAAGATCTCTTCCAATCCCTTTTGACGCACCGGTAATTAAAGCTGTTTTTTTCATTGTCTCTTTTTTACTCAACAATCACTGAACAATAATTACTGTTATCTATTATGTTATTAATTCTCAAAAACAATAATATTATCTCAAATCATCAAAAACAGTATCACACAGAATAATCTCACAGAATAATCTTATTCTCTCTTAGCAATTACAGAGATTGATTCTCAACCACTATTTAGAACAAAATTAAACTATTTTTTCTCTGACGTGTCATATATACAGAAAATATTTATAAGAGACGATAAAGAAGTACAAACAAAGATATTAAGGAATTGCAGGTTTAATCAACTGCAATGTTTATTAAATTGGGTTCTAATTGATTGGGTGCACTCAAATTGCGAAATTAGGGTGCACTCGTTTTTTAACTTTTTATGAACTTATCAAGCCCTTCTTCTTGATTTGTCAATCCTTAGGAAAATAAAAAGCAGTATGGTGAATCCCCATAAGGATGACCCGCCATAGCTGAAAAACGGTAAGGGAATACCTATAACAGGCATGATTCCTATAACCATACCGACATTCACCAGAAGATGGAAGAAGAAAACGCTTACTACGCTATAACCATATACTCTGCCGAAAGTAGTTGTTTGTCTTTCAGCAAGTTTGAGTAGTCTAAGCACAAAAACAGTTAGCAGAATCAGAACTAATGTTGATCCAAGAAAACCATGTTCTTCGCCTATAGTGCAGAAGATAAAGTCGGTATCCTGTTCAGGGACATATTTAAGTTTCGTTTGAGTACCATTAAGATATCCTTTGCCGGTAAGACCACCTGAGCCGATTGCAATTTTTGATTGTCCAACGTGGTATCCTGCTCCACTGAGATCCTGTTCCATCCCTAACGTAACTTTAATACGCATTTGCTGATGTGGCTGAAGTATGTCGTTGAAAGCATATTCAGTTGACTCGAGGAAACCAAACGATATAACAAGGAACAGAAATATATAGAAGTAGGTCTTTACTCTGTATCGCAAAAAAAGGTAGATCAGATGAATAGCTGTAATTGCAAGTGCTATGAGTGAAACCATTCCCCAATCAACAGATACTGAGAGAAATGTAAATATAAATGCAATGGCATAGGGGATGGAGGCTATTAACAGAATTGTATAGAATGTTTTTCTGCGTTTAAGATAGCTCCATACCATTGCTGCTGAGAATATTATGATAAGTGCAATAGTCATTATTTCACCTCTTGAAAGCATGCCTATTTGCTCATCCGAGAATCTTATACCGAGAATGAAATAGATAATTGCTGCAACACCCATGAAAAGAACTCCACCGGGCAGGCCTTCTCTGTAAAGCACAAGAATAAAGCTTAGGTAAACAAGTGCTGTACCTGTCTCACTTTGCAGAATTACAAGTATTGTTGGCAGAAGTATGATACCACTGACCAGCAAAAGATTTCTCCTATCCATCAATTTGAAATCGTAGGTATTGAGAACCTTTGCTAATGCAAGTGCTATTACAAACTTCATAAACTCTGCCGGCTGGAGTCTGACCGGACCTATTATCAGCCATGAGCGCGAACCGTTGATCTCTTGTGCGACTATCAGTGTGACAATTAAAAGAAATATCCCTATCAGGTAGAAAAGAAATGCGTATGTTTCATAAAAGCTTACTTCTATTTTCAACAAGGAAAATGCAATAAGCAAAGAAGTGCCAATCCATATAAGCTGTAATCCGGCCCGGCTTGATAAATCAAACATGCCGGTTGCATTCTCAAGGTCGTAACTGGCAGCATAAATATTTAACCATCCTAGAATAACAAATAAAAGGTATAGGAAAAGTGTAACTTTATCCACTTTTCCTTTATCTTCAACTTCTATGTTGTTTTGCTTTATCATTTAGTAGTTATCTATAGTAGTTTCCTACTTGGACGGTAAATTTCTCGTGTAAACGTATGGAAGAATCTCACGATTCATAATCATCTGCTCCAGCCACTTATCACTCTCCGGCACTTCACCCCGGAAGAACTTCTGAAGCATTAAACGTGCAATCGGCACTGCATTAGTTGCTCCAAAGCGACCATTCTCTACAACAACGGCAATTGCAACTTGAGGATTATCTTTAGGAGCGAAGCCCATAAACAGTGAATGGTCGTCTCCATGCGGATTTTCAGCTGTTCCTGTTTTACCGCACACTTCAACAAGAGGTTCAAGATTAATACCCCGGCAAGTACCAAATTTAACAGCATCAGCCATTCCCGCAACCGTAAGCTCAAAATGTTCACGATTGATTCCTGTATTATTCCTGGTTGTATATGCCTGATCTAAATCAGCTCCTTTGATTTCTCTAACAACATGTGGTGTGTAGAAATATCCTCTGTTTGCTATTGTTGCCCCTAAATTGGCAATTTGCAATGGAGTTGTCAGAACCTCACCCTGCCCTATTGCAATAGATATAACGTTATGAGCATTCCATCTTTCAGTATTGAATATGTTTGTATAGAATTTACTGTTTGGAATAAATCCTCTTTTTTCTGAAGGAAGATCAACACCCAGCTGGTAGCCAAAGCCCATGTTAACCATGTGATCTTTCCAAACATCAAATGCTTCACCTACATTTGAGTATTTTGTCCTGTTACTTAACATGTGGTTAAGTCCGTAACAGAAGAAGGAGTTGCAGGAAGTTGAAAGCGCATATTGCAGAGCTAAAGGAGATCCGTGACCATGACACCTTGGCCGGCCTCCCAACGGAGGATAACCGCCGTAACAGGAGTACATAGTTTCAGGAGTAATAATTCCTTCCTGAAGATAAACCAGTCCGCTTGCAGCTTTAAATGTTGATCCGGGTGGATATGTACCTGCAATAGATCTGTTTATCAAGGGCTTGTATGGATTATTTACCAGTGACTGATAATTAGAGCTGAACTCTTTACCTGTAAGCAGTGATGGGTCGTAAGTAGGAGCTGATATCATTGCCAGAATCTCACCTGTTTCAGGCTCAATCATCACTATACTACCCACCTTATTCTGCATGAGAAGTTCGCCGTAAGCCTGTAATTCAATATCAATTCCAAGAGTCAGATCTTTACCTGATACCGGTGCCTTGTCCTGAAGTCCATCATCATACCTCCCCTGAACTCTGCCATGAGCATCACGAAGTAATATTTCCACACCTTTCTCTCCGCGCAGATCAATCTCGTGGGATAATTCAATGCCGGACTTTCCAACATAATCTTTACGGACATAGTAAGGGTCTGAGGCAATTTTATTCTGATCAACTTCAGCCACGTAACCGAGGATAAGACCCATATTAGGATGATTATACTGTCTCTCTGTTCTGCTTTGAATATAGATACCGGGGAATTTATAAAGTTTCTCCTGTAAGAGTCCATACTCTTCAACATCAAGCTGCGACATGAATAGCTGCGGTGTGTAGGATGAGTAACCGGGATTTCTTCTGGTGTCTCTCATTTCTGCATTAAGTTCACGAAACCTGTCAATATCAATGTTTAGTGTATTGCAAAAATCAAGAGTATCAAAACGGGTCATTTCCCTTACAACCATCATTACGTCATAAGTTGGCCTGTTATATACAAGGAGGTCGCCTTTTCTGTCATAAATGGCTCCTCTTGCAGGGTATAATGTTCTTCTCAGAAAGGCATTACTATCGGCAAAATCACGATACTGAGGGCTAAGAATCTGCAGGTTAAAAAGTTGTATTACGTATATAATACCTATCACCACAACTAGTGCAGCAATTACATATCTTCGGTTTGCTAAATTCTTAGGGTTATTCTTATTGTTCACCGGCTTTTTTCCTATACGTTAAACCATCCAATGCTAGTAACAGTAAAATTGAAATTATCGAAGAGGCGATTATCCTTATTACGGTATTCAAGAGATTAAATAACGTAAATGACTCAATAAAGAACAGTAATGTCAAATGCGTTAAAACCATAAATATGGTAAACCTTACGAATGGACCGGCTGCAGTATTTATACCCGGTACAAATTCATCATAAATCTCCCTGTCATAAAAAAGATTTATGATGGGCTTTCTGAAAGCTGCCATTATTGTTGTTGCAGCTGCATTCATACCCGGTGTGTTAAGAAATATATCTATAATTAACCCTAACAGAAAGCCGGAAATGATAACATAGAACTGGTTTCTCCCTACCGGTAGTTTCAGCAAAAAAAACAGATACAGAACAGGAGTAGCAATACCAAATACATTGATCCTGTTCAAAAGCAATACCTGAAGAAGGATAAGCAGTATAAATACAAGAACTTCTTTAATATATACGGTTTTCATCGCTCCAATGTATTTTCAAGTAATTTCTGTTCCTCATAAAACTGATCATCGATAACTAATACATCTTGCAATGAATTAAAGTCAGTTGCTAACTTAATGTTGAATGTATTAAAATTATCATCACTTGTTTTACCTATACCGCTCACAAAACCAATTATTGTCTGCTTAGGGAAGATTCGTGAGAAACTGGTCATCACTGTATCACCTGCCTGATAAATTTCATGCTTTGGCAATTCTCCCAATTGAACAGTATTAACACTCTCACCATTCCAGAAGATTGAACCGTAATTGTCTGAGTTTTTTAACTTGGCACTCAAACGGAACATTGGGTTTATAATGGGAATAACAACAGAAAAGTTAGTAGAGACATTTGCAACAACACCAACTACACCACGTTGAGATATTACACCCATATCTGGTTTTAGTCCATTCTTTGAACCCTTATTTATAGTGATGAAATTATTGACTCCTGAAAAACTAAGGTTTACCACTTCAGCAGGAATAAAAGCGAACTGAGACTGCTCAGTTGAATCACGTACAAACGCATCCACATCAGAGGAGTCTGTCACCGCGATATCATCAATATATGATCTCAGTGAGAACAGCTCATTTTCCAGAACAGCGTTTTGTTCAAGCAACATCTGATTATTCTTTCTAAGATGAATAAAGGATGTTACATTGTTAGACATGGTATAAAACCATCCTGTAACACTGTTTGCTGAAGTAAGATAAACACTTCTCTGATATGGATTATGCGCAAATACAAGATAGAAACTGAATACTATAAGCAGGATAGCAAGCAACCAGTGACTATTTCTAATAATGAAGTTGAACAGATTACGCATTCAAACCCTGTGTCTTTATTTCAGAAAGTAAATATTAACGCATTAAAAAGTTGAATTTATTTATATTCCTCAATGCAATACCTGTACCTTTTGCAACAATATGCAGTGGATCATCAACCACACGAAACGGAATACCAATTTTTTCTGTTAGGCGCTTATCAAGACCTCTGAGCAATGCCCCTCCACCTGTTAGATAAATACCGTTTCTTACAATATCGGCATAAAGTTCGGGTGGTGTCTGTTCAAGCGCGCTAAGTACAGCAGAGTCCACCTTTGTTACAGATTTCTCAATACAGTGAGCGACCTCCTGATATGAAACAGGCACGTCCATAGGCAGTGAAGTCATTCTGTTAGGACCATGTACTACATAATCTTCAGGCGGGTTGTCCAGTTCTGTTAAAACGGAACCAACATTTATTTTAATTTGCTCTGCTGTGCGATCACCTATTTTGATGTTATGCTGACGTCCCATATAGTCCTGGATATCTTCGGTGAAATCATCACCTGCTATCTTAATTGACTTATTGGAAACAATTCCTCCAAGAGAGATAACAGCAATTTCAGTAGTTCCGCCACCTATATCAACAATCATGTTTCCCTCAGGGGCTTCCACATCGAGACCGATTCCGAGTGCTGCTGCCATTGGCTCAAATATCATGAATACATCCCTTCCTCCTGCATGTTCAGCAGAGTCTCTAACTGCACGTATTTCTACTTCTGTGCTACCTGACGGGATACAAATCACTACACGTAATGATGGTGAGAACAGACCTCTTTTATTTTTATTCGCCATTTTAATCATTTCGCGGATCATCTGTTCCGCTGCATTAAAATCAGCTATAACACCATCTCTAAGAGGCCTTACAGTACGAATATTTTCGTGAGTCTTTCCATGCATCTGTCTGGCTTTTTCACCCAAAGCTATCATCTTCTCGGTCTTTCTATCCAAAGCCACTATTGAAGGTTCGTCAAGCAAAATCTTGCCTGCACTGTTCACTATTATGGAATTGGCTGTTCCGAGGTCCATTGCCAGCTCCTGTGTAAAAGAGAATAAGCCCATAATTATTATTTTTTTAGCGTTCTAAAGCTGATTATTTATATTCAGCTACCGCTTTATTTTAAAACATTCTTAATTATATCTCAATATGCATTACAAAACCTAGTGTTTGAAATGCCTTGTGCCTGTCGTTACCATCGAAAGGCCGTTTTTATTACAAAAATCAATTGATTCAGCGTCACGGATAGATCCACCCGGTTGAATCACTGAAGTGATGCCGGCGTTATGTGCAATTTCCACACAGTCGGGAAAAGGAAAGAATGCGTCACTTGCCATTACAGCACCGTTAAGATCGAAATTAAAGGTTTCCGCTTTTTCAATAGCCTGTTTCAATGCATCAACTCTAGAAGTTTGTCCTGTTCCGCTGGCAATAAGCTGTCTGTTCTTTGCCAAAACGATAGCGTTTGATTTTGTATGTTTAACCAATAAATTGGCAAATAGTAAATCTTTTATTTCATTTTCAGTAGGCTTTTTGTCGGTAACCACCTGAATATCACCACTTGTTTGCACACTGTCATTTTTATCTTGCACAAGTGCTCCGTTCAAAGCGGATCTGTATTGCAGTTTCTGTGTAGCCTTCTCTGTCGATTTGAGTATCAAAATTATACGATTTTTCTTTTGAAACAAAATTTCAAGGGCATCTTTGTCATAACCTGGTGCGATTATAACTTCAAAGAATATCGAGTTAATAGCTTCTGCCGCCTCCTTGTCAACAGTCCTGTTGGTAACTACAATGCCACCGAAAGCTGAAACAGGGTCAGCAGACAAAGCTGCATCCCACGACTCTTTTACGGTTGGCCTGCAAGCCATTCCACAAGCATTATTGTGTTTAAGTATAGCAAGTGCTGTCTCATCGAAATCTGAAATCAACGATACTGCCGCATCGATATCAAGGAGATTATTGTAAGAAATTTCTTTACCATGCAATTGTTCAAAGATCTCATCAAAGTTACCATAAAAAGTTCCTTTCTGATGTGGATTCTCACCGTATCTCAGATGTTTTGCCTCATTTAATGATACACGTAAAGCTGAATTGTTTTCATTATCGAAATAACTGAATATAGCTGAATCGTAACCTGATGACACCTTAAAAGCACTTGTAGCAAACTGACGACGATCTTGAATATCTGATGAACCATTTTTTTCTTTTAATAGTTCCAGCAAAGGGGTGTACTGTTCTTTTGAAGCAACGATAAGTACATCCTTATAATTTTTTGCTGCACCACGAATAAGAGATATGCCGCCTATATCAATCTTCTCTATAATTTCTTCTTCACTTCCACCGGCTGCAACTGTCTCTTCAAAAGGATATAAATCAACTATAACCAGGTCAATTGAAGGGATATCGTAAGCTTTTACCTGTTTTCTATCAGCTTCAACCTCACGTCTGTATAATATACCTCCAAAAATTTTAGGGTGAAGTGTTTTAACTCTGCCCCCAAGTATAGAAGGATATCCACTCACATCTTCCACCGTTTCACATTCATATCCCAAAGAAGTTATAAAATCATGTGTTCCTCCTGTTGAAATAAACTTAACCTGTAACCGGTTTAGCTCCTGAAGTATTTCTTCTAAACCGTCTTTGTGATAAACTGAAATGAGTGCTGTTTGAATCTTTCGTGACATTTTGCTACTTTATTAATACTATTAATTTAAAAGTGTACAAAGGTATAAAATCTATCGCTCATTTACCCGAAATGAAACATTAGTTTTGAGAAATTAATAGAAAAAAAACAGCCGACAATCACTTGCTGGCTGAACCTCGGGGCTATTTTATAAATTATTGAAATAATTAGCCTCCTAATTATTGAGAGAATGAAAAATAATGATGCAAATGTAGGGTGTTTATGATTACCGAAAAACTATTAACGGTTAAGTTAAAATGAAGTTTTTACTACATTTATGTTACGAAATAAAAGAATAAGGGTGTCGTTAAAGAACAACACCCTTATAATATGTTATATAGAAACGTTTTATCTATCTAACTTCCCAGCCTAAAGCGCTTGCTCCCAAAACAGCAGCATCACTCTCTTTTAGTTCAGAGAACATCAACTTAACCTTATTTTGGAAGATTGGCAATAAGTTCTCCTCCATGCTTTTGCGTATAGGATTCATGATCAGATCGCCCGCTTTTGACAATCCTCCGAAAAGAATTATAGCTTCGGGACTTGAGAAAGCAATAAAGTCAGCGAATGATTCACCAAGAATTTTTCCGGTGTATTCAAAAATCTCTTTTGCTATTTCATCTCCTTCAATTGCAGCATCAAAAACATCTTTAGAAGTAATCTCATCAGCAGGAATATCTCTTAATGCAGTTTTAGCATCAGGTCTTCTTTCAAGAATTTCACGCGCTGAACGTGCCATTCCTGTTGCAGAAGCATAAGCCTCAAGACATCCGTGTCTGCCACAACCGCAAAGGCGGCCATTTTCTCTGCGAACAATTGTATGCCCCAGTTCACCTGCAAAACCATCGTTGCCGTAAACCATCTGTCCGTTAACAACAATTCCACTGCCAACACCTGTTCCCAGTGTTATAACAATAAAATCTTTCATACCGCGTGCCGCACCATAAGTCATTTCACCAATGGCAGCCGCATTTGCGTCATTTGTAAGAGCAACAGGTATCCCTGCACGGTCTTCCAACATCTGTGCGAAAGGTATTACACCTTTCCAGGGCAAGTTAGGAGCAAACTCAATGCTTCCGGTAAAATAGTTGCCGTTTGGAGTACCGGCACCTATACCTTTAATCTGGTCTTTTGTTGTTATCTTGCCAATTAATTCATTAATCAGCTTTGTTAATTCATCAAGATAATTCTCAACTTCTGTATGTTTAGCTGTTTTAATACTTCCGCTGATCAATATCTGCCCTCTTTTGTCAACTATCCCAACAACTGTATTTGTACCGCCAACATCTATCCCTATTGCATAAGGTTTATCCATGATTTGTTTTTTAAAAAGTTATTCAATGATGATTGTTTTATTATATCTGCGCAAATATAAGTAATTTTTGCAAATTAGCTTTCTTAACAGCCCATTAATTTAGTTTTATACAAATTTTCAAACCATAACTGCATCATAATATATAGTTTGCTAATTGCATACATTATAAAATAAATGTTTTATATTTGCATCTTATTATTTACATTTATCGTTTATTGGGTTAAATTAGTAACATATTTCATTCTACTCAAATAAATTGAAGTCAAATTGATACATTTTCTTGTCAATATGATAATTTAATACAATTGACCTGATACAATTTTGGAAAACATGATAAGTTACAACTATACAAATAACACAATAAGAAGAATCAGACAGACAATTAAACATGGAAGAGATTAAATTTTATTACGGAGAGAACATCCCGCTGGAACTACATAAGGTAAGGGTTGTTCAAAAGTTACACCTAGTGCCTATTGAAAGAAGGCTCAAAGCCCTGGAAGAAGGGGGATACAATACTTTCAGATTAACCACTAATGATGTTTTCCTGGATATGCTTACTGACAGTGGCACAAATGCCATGAGTGATAACCAGTTGGCGGCCATGATGCAGGCAGATGATGCTTATGCAGGATCACAGAGTTTTTTCAGACTTCAGAAAGCTGTAGAAGATGTGCTTGGCAAAAAATACTATCTGCCGGTTCACCAGGGCCGTGCTGCAGAAAACATTCTGTCAAATGCATATATTCGCAAGGGTAGCCTTATTCCTATGAACTATCATTTTACAACTACAATGGCACATATTACTCAATATGGTGGAAAAATTGCCGAGTTGTTGTATGATGAAGGATATGTAATAGATTCGGACCACCCTTTTAAAGGGAATATGAATATAGAAAAACTTGAGGAGACTATAAAAACACACGGAGCTAAAAACATTCCGTTCATCCGCATGGAGGCTTCAACCAACCTAATTGGAGGACAGCCATTCTCTATACAGAACCTGAGAGATGTGAGAGCAATTGCTGATAAATATAAAATCCGACTTGTTCTCGACGCCAGCTTATTGGGTGAAAATGCTTATCTGGTTCATCTTCGTGAAGATGAGTTTAAGGAAAGTTCTTTAGGTGATATAATCAAAACAATGACAGATCTGGCCGATATAGTTTACTTCTCGGCTCGTAAGTTGAGTTCTTCCAGGGGTGGTGGCATTTGTACTAATGACCATGATGTTTACCAGGAATTGGAGGCACTAATACCACTTTTTGAAGGATTCCTTACTTACGGAGGTATTTCTGTACGAGAGATAGAATCTATGGCAGTAGGTTTATACGAAACCCTGGATGAAACTATGATCCGTCAGAGTCCTGACTTCATAGCTTATCTTGTGAATTCACTTGATGCTCATGGGGTTTCGATGGTAAAACCGGCCGGAGTACTAGGTGCTCACGTTAATGCAATGGAAGTATGTAAACATATTCCCCAAAAAGAATATCCGGCAGGCGCACTTGCAGCTGCTCTATATCTGATTTCAGGAATCAGGGGAATGGAAAGAGGCACTTTATCAAATCAGAGAGATGAGTATGGCAACGAAACACTTGCTGATATGGAACTTGTCAGACTTGCAGTACCGAGACGTGTATTTACTCTTTCTCAGATAAAGTATGTAGTTGATCGTATGTCATGGCTGTATGAAAACCGTGAACTTATCGGCGGACTGCGCTTTGTATACGAACCTCCTGTACTTCGTTTCTTTATGGGTGGACTAGAGCCGGTAAATGACTGGCCACAAAAGCTAATTGCTAAATTCAAAGAGGATTTCGGAGAAAGTTTATAAAACAAAACCAAAATAGTTTGTCCGACCCTAAATAATTGTCACAAATTATTAGGCGAGAAAACAGTATATTCATAAAAGGAAGGGATTATCTCTTCCTTTTATCATTTATAACCGGATGAATTTCCCAATGTAATTTTTTTTAATTTATTATACCATCCAATTAAAAACAAATATTGTATCTTTAAAAATTATTCTGCAATAAAAAGATTGATTATGGAAAAGAAAACGCTCTTACTGATCCTGGTTCTACTTGCCGGGTTGGCAAATATTAGTGCACAGCAAATTATAGCACATCGTGGATATTGGAAAACGGAAGGATCGGCACAAAACTCAATTGAGGCTCTAATGCAAGCTGATGCAATAAAAGCTTATGGCTCTGAAGTAGATATATGGCTTTCTTCAGATGGAATCCCTGTTGTGAATCATGACGCAGAAGTTACTCTAAATGGCAATAAACTGATTGTTCAGGACACACCCTTTGAGACGTTGAAACAGATAAAACTGGCTAATGGGGAATCATTACCCACTGTTGAAAAATATCTTGATGCTTTCGCGAAGTGTAATCACACTAAGCTAATTATAGAATTTAAAACCCATAATTTAAAAGAGCGAGAAGACGAGCTTGCCCGAAAGGTTATTGACATGGTTAATGAACGTGGCCTGCAGAAGAAGGTTGAATATATTTCATTTGGAATAAATCTTGTACAGCAGGTTAAAAAACTCGCTCCTCAGGCATCTGTTTATTACCTGAACGGGGATATTACACCTCAGATACTTTCAAAAATGGGTCTTACAGGTTTAGATTATCACTACAACGTTCTGCTAAAGAGACCTGAATGGGTTAAAGAGGCTCATGATCTTGGTTTAAAAGTGAATACATGGACAGTAAACAGTCCGGAGGTCATACAACAAATGATAGATCTCAAAGTGGATTTTATCACAACAGACGAACCTTTACTGGTAAGGGAAACTATTCAGAAACAATGAACCTGAATGAACTGCTTAGCAAAGCTATCGAGCTGGCTATTGAAGCACATGCCGGTCAGTTGGATACTCATAACGGTCGCCCGTATATTGAGCATCCTTTTCGTGTTATGATTGCAGGATCTACCTTGCAGGAGAAGATTACAGGCATTCTGCATGATGTAATAGAAGATACAGACTGGACTCTGGAACAACTTAGCAAAGAGGGCTTTCCGGATACTATTATCGATGCCGTAGATGCAATGTCGCGTAGAGACAATGAATCGTATGATGAATATTTACTAAGATTACAGAAAAATCCTATTGCAGTCAGAGTTAAGATTAACGACCTGACAGACAATATGGATATACGTCGATGGAACGAGATTCAGTATCACGACCTGGCCCGACTGCAAAAATATCTCGAAGCATATAAACTGCTTACTGAAAATGAGTTAGAATAAAGTGAACACATTACATAATGACAATAGAAAACCGGCAGGTATATACATTCATATTCCTTTCTGTAAAACAAGATGCACCTACTGTGATTTCTATACCCTTACAAATGAATCCCGTATAGACGCTTTTGTTGAAAATCTTTGCAAGGAAATCCAGTTAAGGAAAGATGAGATTCATGAACCGGTTAAAACCATTTACTTTGGAGGTGGCACACCCTCCCGCTTGAGTGAACAACATTTTGAGAGTATATTTGACAACCTGTTTTCTAATTTCAATATAGATAATACAGCAGAGATAACTGTAGAGGCTAACCCTGATGATCTTTCTGCTGAATATATCCAAATGCTGTCCCGTCTACCTGTAAACCGCTTAAGTATTGGCATACAAAGCTTCGATGATGCCGAACTTAAATTCCTTAGCAGACGCCATACTGCAGGTCAGGCCATTAATGCTGTTAAACGATGCCAGATGCACGGATTCAATAATATCAGCATCGATCTGATGTATGGGCTGCCAGAACAAACAACCGCTATTTGGGAAAAGAACCTTAAACAGGCAACCAGCCTCGATATCCAGCACCTCTCAGCCTATCACCTTATATATGAAGAAAAAACAAGAATGTATTCAATGCTTAAAGCGGGAAAGATTCAGCCGGTAGATGAAGAAGTAAGCACTGCAATGTTTTCTATGCTGATCGACTGGATGAAACAACACAACTTTATTCATTATGAGATATCCGCTTTTGCCAAAGAAGGATATTTTTCCGGTCACAACACTTCATATTGGAAAGGCAATAAATATATCGGACTTGGTCCTGCCGCTCATTCCTTTGACGGCGAAAACCGCTCATGGAATGTAGCTTCTCTAAATGCTTATATAAAAGGTATAGAAGCAGGAGAGCCTGAACGCAGCTCAGAACATCTTAGTCTGAATGAAAGATACAATGAATTTATCCTAACGGGACTGCGCACAATGTGGGGAATAGATCTAACGGAATTAAAACTTATTTTCGGTGATAAACTATACTCTTATTGCATTGAAAATGCAGACAAGTATATCAGTAAAGATCTACTTTCATTAGAAGGCAACAATATGAAGCTTACCCGTAAGGGTATTTTTATCTCCGACGGTATTATGAGCGACTTAATGAGTGTATAATAGGAGAGATCTTTCTCAAAATGAAAAAGATCTCCCTTTATTAATGCTTTCACTATACAAGTAGCGTGTAAACAAACGATATCTTTAAATATCGTGTAAAAAATGTCTGTATTAACAGAAATTAACGCGATCAGTTCAATCCCTCAATTTCCCCGTCTATTATATCAATACGTTTTGCTTGTGGATCAGCAGGGAGACCGGGCATACGCATCATTTCACCTGCAATTGCAACTATAAACTCTGATCCCTGATTGATTACCAGATCATTAATCTTAAGCTGAAAATCTTTAGCCACACCATACCATTTAGGATCTGCCGAGAAAGAGTATTGAGTTTTGGCAATACATACAGGCATTCTTTCAAGATTAGTCCCCTGCATCAGTCTTAGCTTCTTCAGTGCAGTTTCACTTAAAACCACATCATGTGCACCATAAATCCGAGTAGCTATTTTAGTAATCTTTGTTACAATGTCATCTTTTTCACTGTAGGTAAATTTTAATTCACCTGAAGGACTTTTTTCTATTGCCTCAACAACCTTTTCTGCTAATTCAACAGCACCCTCACCTCCATTAGTAAATGCCTCGTTAACTGCAAATGAAGCCCCTCTTTCCTCACAAAACCTTCTTACAGTCTCAATCTCTTCAGAAGTATCAAATGCATATTTGTTAAATGCAACAACCACCGACTGTCCAAATGATGCCAGGTTATTTAAATGTTTCTCCAGGTTGCTTAGTCCTTTTTGCAATCCGATTAAATCTGGAGATTTAATATCCTTTTCAGGAGTGCCACCATGCATTTTAAGTCCCTGTGCTGTAACAACTATAACAGAAAGCTTTGGTCGCAGTCCACTCTTACGACACTTTATATTGAAGAACTTCTCTGCGCCCAGATCAGCCCCGAAACCTGCCTCTGTAATAACATAATCACCATACGACATTGCCATCTTGGTTGCAATCACAGAGTTACAGCCATGAGCGATATTCGCAAAAGGACCACCATGTATAAATGCAGGAGTATTCTCAGTAGTCTGTACCAGATTTGGATGAATAGCATCCTTCATAAGTACGGTAATAGCACCTGCCACACCCAAATCCTTTACTGTAAATGGCTCTCCATTACGCTTATAACCTAAAAGTATATTCTCTATGCGTCTGCGTAAATCATCCTCATCCTCAGCAAGACAAAGTATTGCCATAAGTTCAGATGCAGCAGTAATATCAAATCCGGCCTCCTGAGGTATACCGTTGCCCGGCCCCAGTCCTGTCACTATATACCTTAAGCTGCGATCATTAACATCAAGCACCCTCTTCCAGAGAACCTCTTTTAAAGCATCACCGGTTCCCTGAACTCGAAAATTATAATTCTCAAGCAATGCGGCAATAGTGTTATGTGCAGTAGTTACTGCATGAAAATCTCCCGTGAAATGAAGGTTGATATTCTCCATAGGAAGCACTTGTGCGTAACCCCCTCCTGCAGCTCCGCCTTTCATACCGAAAACCGGTCCCAGAGATGGTTCACGAAGAGCTACAATTGCATTCTTTCCAATTTTATTTAAACCTAAAGCTAAACCTATCGATACGGTCGTTTTTCCTACTCCTGCTTTTGTGGGGGTAATAGCTGTAACAAGAATCAGGTTACTTTGATCAACTTTTTGCTTGTCAATCAGTTCAACAGGAACTTTTGCCATATGCCTCCCAAAACTAATTACCTCATCACGTGGTATGCCTATTCCTTCTGCCACATCTTTTATACGCTTCAGAGGTGTTTCTCTTGCAATTTGAATATCCGATTTCATCTAAGTATATTATAATTATTTCAACATATTTTCTAACATAGCCAGCTGATCCCTAAGCTGTGCAGCCTCAAGAAACTCGAGCTTCTTAGCTGCAGCAAGCATAGCTTTGCGCGTTTGTTCAATTTTAGTTTTCAGGTCATCTTTCGTTGCATATTTACCAATCGGTTCAGCCGCCAAAGATGAGTAATCCGGTTCAATATAAGCCTTTGCTTCAATAGTAGATTTATACTCTTTACTAAGTGCAGAAGAGTGACCTTTTCTAATCTGTTGTGGCGTTATACCATGCTCCTCGTTATATTTCATCTGTTTTTCGCGACG